>NZ_JAELUI010000139.1 GCF_016429285.1 Ralstonia sp. ASV6 | reverse complement strand
GCACGGTGGCGATGCTGTCCTGCAGATGCAGCCAGCGCGCCACCGCAAGCGTGGAGGCTTGTAGGCGCTCCAGCCGTAGCCCCAGGGTTTGCAGGCCACGCAGCGCCAGGCTGCAGTCATCGGGCGATGCACCCATGCCCAGGTCAGCAAATGCACTGCCCACACGCTCGAACATCGCTTCCGAGTTGACCGAGACCGTGCCGAGGAGCAGGTCGCTGTGGCCGCCCACGTACTTGGTGAGCGCCTGCATGCTGATGTCGACCCCGTGGGCGAAGGCGTCGAAATACACGCCGGCCGTATACGTGTTGTCGAGCGCAACCGGCACGCCGCGCGCGTGCGCCGCCGCCACGATGGCCGGTACGTCCTGCACTTCCATCGTGACCGAGCCGGGGCTTTCGGTCCAGACGAGCGCCGTGTTCGGGCGGATGAGCCCAGCGATGCCGGCACCAATGAGCGGATCGTACGTTTGCACCTCGATGCCCATGCGCTTGAGCAGGCCGTCCGCCATGGCGCGGTTGGGCCCATAGGCATTGAACGGCACCAGCGCGTGGCTGCCCGCGCTGCAGCAGGCCAGATAGACGAGGGCGATGGCCGCCTGCCCACCCGGCACGATAAAGCTATGGCGGGCACGTTCCAATTGCGCAATCCGCGCACCAAGTTCGATGGCGGTGGGCGTGCCGTAGAGACCGTAGGTGTAGCCGTGCTGGGCGTGGCGCCAGTCGTCCACCACCTGTGCCGCGTTGTCGAACAACACAGTTGAGCCGCGGTAAACCGGCGTCGCCAGCGAGCGAAAGCCGCCCGGGGCCAGCGTTTCCGGGTTGACGAGCTGTGAATGCCAGTGCATGGGAAGGGGCCTTTGCAATCGAATGACCACGAAATCCTATGTCACGTCCGGAGAGCAATTTCAGCTATTCTGCGTGGCCAGATGCAAAAATTTCTCACCTAGAGCCTGTCATGGCCGCGCAGAAACCGCTCGAACTCGACACCTTCGACATCGCCATCCTCAACGCTGTGCAACGGTGCTACACCACGCCGTTGCGTGTGATCGGTGAGCAGGTGAATCTGTCGACCGCCGCCGTGCAGCGGCGCATCAAGCGGATGGAAGAGGCGGGCGTCATCGTCGGGAACGTGGCGGTGGTGGACCCGGAGCGCGTGGCTAAACCCATTACGGTGATCGTCGAGGTGCATGCCGAGCGCACCAACACCGCTGCCATGGTTGCACTCAAGAAAGCGCTGTCCGGCCCTGACGTGCAGCAGTGCTATTACGTGACTGGCGAGGCTGACTTCGTACTCATCCTCAACGTGGCCACGATGACGGAATACGAAGCGCTGGCGCGTCGCATGTTCGACGACAACGACAACATCAAGTGGTACCGCACGGCGGTGGTGCTGAACCGCGTGAAGGTGGGGCTGGAGGTGCCGCTGCCCTAATGCTGGCGCGGGTTAGCCCACTGCCGGCACGATGCGTCAATACGGGGATGAGGCTATAGTGCCCGGGCGCGCCGCCTGATAAGGTTCGCGCGCCGATAACACGTACGCCGGCACGACCGGCGTCCATGAAGGTACCAAAGGAGCTCCTATGCAGAATCCAAGAACAGGCATGCGGTGGATCGCCGCTGCAATCGCATCGGTCAGCATCGCCGCCGTCGCGCCCTCATACGCCGCCTCCGTGGCGCCGGTTGCCGCAGAAAACGGGATGGTCGTCTCTGCCCAGCATCTCGCCACCATGGTGGGCGTGGATGTGCTCAAGCGCGGCGGTAACGCAGTCGACGCGGCCGTGGCAGTTGGCTATGCGCTGGCAGTGGTGTATCCCGCTGCCGGCAATCTGGGCGGCGGTGGTTTCATGACCATCCAGCTGGCCGATGGCCGTAAGACCTTCCTCGACTTCCGTGAAGTCGCTCCGAAGGCGGCCACCGCCAACATGTACCTGGACAAGGACGGCAACGTCATCAAGGGCGCATCCACCAAGGGCCATCTGGCCGTGGGCGTGCCGGGCACGGTGTCGGGCATGGAATACGCCCGCCAGAAGTACGGCACCATGCAACGCGCTGCACTGATCGCACCGTCCATCGCACTGGCTGAAAAGGGGTTCACCCTCGACCAGGGCGACGTCGACATGCTGCACACCTCCACCAAGGACTTCCAGGAAGACGCGGCGTCGGGCGCGATCTTCCTGAACAAGGGCCAGCCCTTCCAGGTGGGTGAGAAGCTGGTCCAGCATGACCTGGCCAAGACGCTGCGCGAGATCAGCAACAAGGGCACCGACGGCTTCTACAAGGGCTGGGTCGGGGAGGCCATTGCTGCATCGAGCAAGGCCGGTGGCGGCCTGATTACGCAGGCCGACCTGACCAGCTACAAGACGCGCGAACTGGCACCGGTCGAGTGTGATTACCGCGGCTACCACGTGGTGTCGGCACCGCCCCCGAGCTCGGGCGGCGTGATCATCTGCGAAATGCTGAACATCCTGGAGGGCTATCCGCTCAAGGAATTGGGCTGGCATTCCGCGCAGGCCACGCACTACCAGATCGAAGCCATGCGCCACGCCTATGTGGACCGCAACAGCTACCTGGGCGACCCGGATTTCGTGAAGAACCCGCTGGACCGTCTGCTGAGCAAGGACTACGCGGCCAAGATCCGTGCCGTGATCGACCCGAAGAAGGCTGGTGTGTCGAAGGACATCAAGCCGGGCGTCGAACCGCACGAGGGCAGCAACACGACGCACTACTCGATTGCCGACAAGTACGGCAATGCCGTGTCGGTCACGTACACGCTCAACGACTGGTTTGGCGCCAAGGTCACGGCTGCCAAGACGGGCGTGATCCTGAACGACGAGATGGACGACTTCACCGCCAAGGTCGGCGTGCCGAACCTGTACGGCCTGGTGCAGGGCGAGGCCAACTCGATCGCTCCGGGCAAGCGTCCGCTGTCGTCGATGAGCCCGACCATCGTTACCAAGGACGGCAAGCCCGTCATGGTGGTGGGCACGCCGGGTGGCAGCCGCATCATCACGGCCGTCATGCTGACCATGATCAACGCCATCGACTACGGCATGAATGTGCAGGAAGCCGTGGATATGCCGCGCTTCCACCAACAATGGCTGCCGGACGTGACCAACGTCGAGCCGTACGCACTGTCGGCGGACACGCGCAAGATCCTGACCGACATGGGCCACAACCTGGGTGCGCCGCAGCCGGCCAACCACCTGGCGGCCATTATCGTTGGCGCACCGTCGCTGGACGGTAAGCCGGTGGGCAACAACCGTTTCTATGGCGCGAATGATCCGCGTCGCAATACGGGGTTGGCTGCTGGTTACTGACCAGCTCCGCACCAAAAAAAGCCCGCCAGAGTTTCGGCGGGCTTTTTTCATGGCTGGGCGGAAGCGGGTCAGGCCGCTGCGGTCAACACCGGCAGATTGCCCTCGCCGAAGCCGTGGTGCCCGCGCCGCTGCACGATCTCGAAGAAGATCTCGCCAGGGTGGCGTTTGACGAAGGTCTGCAGGAACAGCTTGGGCATACCGTCGACGATCTCGCCATCCATGAGGATGCCGTACTGGCGCAGGGCGTTGAGATCCAGGCCATGCCCGGGCAGGCGTGCATCGACGGTGTCGTAATAGTGCGGCGGTGGTTCGACAAAGGTGAGGCCGTTGGCCGCCAGCGCGGCTGCCGTGCGCAGAATGTCGTCGGTGGCCAGTGCAATGTGTTGCACGCCTTCGCCGGGGTGGTCGGGCAGGTAGGCGTGCATCAGGTGGGCGCGGTGCGTGCCTTCTTCATAGAGCGGAATACGGATCGTGCCGCACGACGACACCATCACGCGAGAATCCGGCGCGACGCGCCAGTTGGCGTGCAGCTCGTGGATTTCGCTAAAGCCCAGCTGGTTGCGGTAGAAATCGATCCAGTCCTGCAGCCGGCCGGCGCCGACGGTTTGCGTCAGGTGGTCGACCCGCGCCAGCCCAACGCCGGCATGGTGCCAATCCTCATGCGCGGTGGCAGGGTCCAGCGGCCGGAAGTCGATGTCGTAGATGGAGATGTCGCCCAGGCCGCCCTTGGCGCCGTGCTTGCCGCGCCAGCGGTCAACAAAGTACAGGTGCGTATCGCCCACGCCCTGGATGGCGGGGATGACCAGTTCGCTCGGGCCGATCGGCTCGGCCTCGGCCGGCCACGCGCCCAGTTCGACGGCACGGTCATAGGCGCGCTGTGCATCATCGACGCGGATGCCGATCGCGCAGATGCCCACCCCATATTCCTCGGCCCAGCGGTAGGCGAAGGAGTCGGCCTCTGCGTTGACGAGGAAGTTCATGTCGCCTTGCCGGTACAGCGTCACGTCTTTGCTCACGTGGCGTGCGATGGCCTTGAAGCCAAACGATCGGAACATCTGCCCCAGTGCGGCCGGCTCCTGGGTGGCGAACTCGACAAACTCCAGGCCGGCGGTCTTGAACGGCAAGTCGGCATTGCGGCCCATGTGTGAACTCCTGTAGCTGAGCAAAGCGTGAGAACCCCGCATTGTGTACCACGCGTGTGGCAATGCACACCCACCCGCGGCTATGCAGCAACCCTTTGCAGATGAGATGGACTCGGCAGCCTTGGTAGCCAGAGGAAGGCAATCGACGCCAGCACCGTGCCGGCAATCATCATTGGTACGACCATGGGCCAAGCGCCAAGGCTGTGCGATGGATTGTCGAAGGCGGCAGCCGTTTGCCCCAGGCAGAAGGCGGCCAGCATCATGATGAAGCCCGACCATGACACCGCACGCCCCGCAAGATGCGGCAGTTCGCCCACCGCTCCGGCTTGGCCGCAGGGCTGGTGAATGCCGTGGCCCATGCAGTAGACGCCGTGCCCAAGCAGCAGCGGCCATGCCTGCCCGGGGAGTAGCCAGCAGCCCAGTCCCTGGATGCCGGCGCCGCATAGGCTGAGCGCTGCGCCTTGCTGCACGGTTCGCACGAGGCTCTGGTGACGCAGCAGGCGCCGGCAAATGGTCGTGCTCACGATATAGACGAGCGAGCCGCCGGCCGGTATCCAGCCATACAGCTCGGGCGACAGGCCGAGGTAAGCGATGTAGACCATCGGCGAGAGCAGCAGGAAGCAGAAGATGCCGGCGTAGGTCGTGGCGGCCAGCAACCCCCAGACGCGAAAGTCCGCGCTGGCAAAGATCTCGCGCACGCCGCCCGCCTGGGTGTGCGTCTCTTGCTTGGTCTCTGCAAAGCCGTACCAGCACATCGTCCACAGCACGAGCGCATAGAGGCTCATGCCGGCGAGCACCCAGCGCCAGCCGGCGTGCTGTGCGACAAAGGCCCCCAGAATGGGCGCCATCAGGGCCACGAAGCCCAACCCGGTGAGCCCACGCGCCATCACATGTGGGCCGTCGCGCGCCGGATGCAGGTCACGCACGGCCGCACGCGCGCACACCAGGATCGCCGCCATGGCGAAACCCTGCATGGCACGCGCTGCCGTCAGCATCGGTGCCGTGATCGACAGGGCTCCTGCCAGCGCCGCAAGGGCGTAGCACGCCAGCCCGATCAGCAGGACCTGCCGGCGGCCAAACCGATCGGCCAGGCTGCCCATCGGCAGCTGTCCAATGCCAAACGCCAGTGCGAAGACCGTGAGGCTCGTGCTTGCCGAGCCCAGCGCCTTGGCAATCGCGGGCAGTGCGGGGAGGTAACTATCAGTGGCCACCGGCTGTGCAGACAGCAACAGCGGTAACAACAGGGCAAAGCTCAGCGTGCAACGGGGCATGGGTGTTGGGCAGTGCCCGGCGTTCAGTACGCAATGGCGGCACTGCGCCGCAGTTCGTCTGCGGTGGCGGAGCCAAAGCCGAAGAATTCCAGGTAGGCGGGAATCATCTCGAACAGCATGTCCGTGCCCACCTGTACTTCGCAGCCCTTGTCGCGGGCGGCACGCAGCAGCGGGGTGTATTCCGATTTCATGACCACCTCGCCGACAAAGCAACTGGGCGCGATGCGCGCAATGTCGAAGGGCAGGGGGTCGTCTTCCTTCATACCGACCGGCGTAGCGTTGACGACCACATCGAAGCCGTCCGGGTCGTTCGAGCCGGTGCGCACCACCAGCGCCGGGTAGTGCTCCCGCAAGCGCTGGGCCAGCGATTCAGCCGATTGCGCACGCGTGTCATACAACGCCAGTTCCCCCACACCAGCTGCCGCCAATGAAGCGGCGATAGCGGAGCCAACCCCCCCTGCACCGGAGAGCAGCACACGCGCCCCGGCAAGCTGCCGCCCCTTGCGCAGCACGCCGCGCACAAAGCCGGCACCGTCGAACTGGTCGCCCAGCAACGTGCCGTCTTCGCGCTTGAGGACGGCGTTGCACGCGCCGGCAATGCGTACGGCCGGCGTGACCTCGTCGACCAGATCCACCGTGGTCACCTTGTGCGGCATGGTGATCAGCGCACCGCGCAGGTTGGTAAAGCGGAAGATCGACGCGAAGCTCTGGGTGTAGTCCTCTGCCTTGACCCCCATCGGCACCACAACGGCATCGATGCCTTTCTGCTCGAACCAGGGGTTGTAGATCATCGGCGACTTGAACGTCTCGGTCGGGTAGCCGATATGGGCAATGAGGGTGGTTTTTCCGGAAATCATGATTCAAGAGGTGGTGTTTCAGGCGGCCAGGGCTCCAGCCCGCTGGCGGGCATATTCGGCCTTGTCGACGGGCTGTGCGGCCGGCTGGCCCAGGTCGTCCATGTGAATGCGATAGGTTTCGCGGGCGCTCATGGCGGCCACGGCGGCAATCACCGTCACGCCAAAGGCGATGGCGCCAACCGTCAGCCAGATGTTGTCGGCACCCGGCGGCGCCACGGCCGTGAAGAGGGCCGGCAGCATGGCAGTGATGGCGGTACCGATGTTTTGCGAAATCGCCATCGCCGACACACGGGTGCGCGTGGGAAACAGCTCCGGGTAGAAGCTCGGGTAGACCGCGTTGTACCCCTGGTAGACCACACCCCACATCAGGACCGACATGCCAAACGCGAGCGGCACGTTCTTGATGCTGATGGCATACAGATAGCCAAACGCCAGCAGACCAGCGAGCAGGGAGCCGATGATGATGGGTGGCTTGCGGCCGATGCGATCGGACAGGTCACCCACATACGGAATCACCAGCACCGCCACGATGTTGCCTACCACCGGAATCCACAGATACACGTCCTTGGCAAAGCCGATGCCATACGCCGGCTGCACCGCATAGGCGGCGCCAAAGATGGTGGCCACCACCGGAATCACGTTCATCAGCGCCATGCAGACCACGCGCAGCATGTCGGGCGTGTTGTACTTGAAAGCATCGAGAACGGGCGAGCGGGCGCGGCCCTGTTGTTGCTGTTCAGCGGTAAAGGCGGGGGTCTCGTGTACCTCGCGGCGGATGATGTAGCCCGCGATGATGACCACGAAGCTCAACAGGAACGGAATGCGCCAGCCCCATGCGTTGAACTGTTCAGCAGGCATGTAATGCGCCAGCGGCAGGAACACGGCGGCCGCCAGCACTTGGCCCGCCTGCACACCTTGTAGCGTGAAGCTGGCAAAGAAACCGCGCCGGCCAAAGGGGGCGTGCTCCAGGATCATCGAACTCGCACCGGAAATTTCGCCTGCCACGGCAAAACCCTGAATCAGCCGCATGATGACCAACAATGCGGGCGCCAGCAGGCCCACCTGCTCGTACGTCGGCAGCAGGCCGACGCCGATGGTCGAGAAGCCCATCAGGAACATGCACCAGAGCAGCACGTTCTTGCGCCCATGGGTATCGCCAAGATGCCCCAGTACGAATGCGCCGATCGGCCGCGCCACGTAACCCACGCCATAGGTGGCCAGCGAGGCAATGATGGCTGTCTTGGAATCGCCCTTGGGAAAGAAGATCTGCGGGAAGATCAGCGCCGCCGCGGTGGCGTAGATGAAGAAGTCGTAGTACTCGAGCGCCGAGCCGATCCAGCCGCTGGCGGCGGCTTTCTTCGACTGGTGCTTGCCCAGGGGCTCGTGGGCGGGGGCTGCGGTCATGGTTGTCTCCAGTGATATCTGTGCGGCCTGTCGTGCGATGAAAAGCCGTCTGTACACGCACCGCAGCGTAGTCCGGCGCAGCAGCAGGACACAAGCGAGCGGCGGCTGAAAATGATCGATGATCGAACGATATTGTGCGAATAACGCGCGACACGAGGGTTTCTCCGGGTTCGAGCGGTGCCCCAGAAAGGCGAGGTGCGTCGGGTGAAAGGTGCGCGGGCGGTTACAAAACCCGCATGATCGACAGCGCGGTGTCCTGCAGCACCCGCAGCACGCGCTGCGAAGCGTGCTCCGTGGTTTCCTCCCCGATCTGCATGTTCACGCTCAGCGCGGCAATCACGTTGCCGTGGCGATCACGCAGCGGTACCGCCACGCCGCGTACGCCGATCTGCAACTGCTGCTCGACCACCGCGTAATCCTGCCGGTTGGCCTTGCGGATTTCGTCCAGCAGGCGTTCGCGCTGCAGGATCGTGTACGGCGTGTAGGGCGTCAGCACACAGGTTTCCAGCCACGCCTGGACCTTCTGCTCGGGCAGCGCGGCCAGCATCATCACCCCGGCTGATGCGAGCGGCGCCGGTACACGCGCCCCCAGCACGAAGCCCGTGCTCATGACGCGGCTGGTGCTGGTGCGTGAGATGAACACCAGTTCCCATTCGTCCAGCACGCTGAGGTAGGCCACCTCGCCAACGGCCGCCGTCACCTGCTGCAGGAAGGGCTGCACCGTACGCGGCAAGCGGGCCGAGTCGAAGTACGACCAGCCCACCTTCAGCACGCGCGGCGTCAGGCTGAAGAGCGTGCCTTCGCTGGTGGTGTAGCCGAGGTGCTCCAGGGTTAGCAGGTAGCGGCGCGCGGCCGTGCGCGTCAGGCCAGTCAACTCTGCCGCCTGCGTGGGCGTCAGGCGTGGGTGGTCGTGGTCAAACGCCTCCAGGATGGCGAGCCCTTTCTCCAGCCCAGCAATCCAGTCGCGCCGATCAAGCGGTTCTTTCTTCATGGCGATAACCCTAAAAAAGAGCGATATGTGCGCACGATTGTACGATCATCGCACGCTGTTGCGCGAATGACGCTTGTGAATGTGCGGGGTGCCCACCTACGCTGCGGGCATTGTCTGACCATCGCATCGCCATGAATTCGCCTCGCCCCGCTCTGCTCCAAGCGCGTCACACCAAATGCATCGCCACCGTATGCCTGTCCGGCACGCTGCCGGAAAAGCTCGAAGCGGCCGCCGCTGCCGGGTTTGACGGCATCGAGATCTTCGAGAACGACCTGCTGAACTACGACGGCTCGCCGGCGCGCGTGCGGCAGATGGCTACGGACCTTGGGCTGGCGATCATGCTGTACCAGCCGTTTCGCGATTTCGAGGCGATGCCGCGTGAGCTGCTTGCCCACAATCTGGCGCGCGCCGAGCACAAGTTCGACGTGATGGCTGAGTTGGGTGCCGAGACAGTGCTGGTGTGCAGCAACGTGCAAGACATCACCATTGACGACCCCGCCCGCGCAGCGGATGACCTTCGCCTGATGGCAGAGGCCGCCGCGCAACGCGGGCTGCGCGTGGGCTTCGAGGCGCTCGCCTGGGGGCGGCATACCCGGTATTGGCGCCAGGCCTGGCAGATCGTGAAGCAGGCGGATCACCCGGCGCTCGGGCTGATTCTCGACAGCTTCCACACACTGTCGCTGGGCGACACGCTCGATGGCATTGGCGCCGTTCCGGCGGACAAGCTCTTCTTCGTGCAGTTTGCCGACGCGCCAAGGTTGACGATGGATGTACTGTCCTTGAGCCGGCACCACCGCAACTTTCCGGGGCAGGGCGATCTGCCTGTCACGGGCTTCGCGCGCGATCTGCTCGCTGCGGGCTATGCGGGCCCACTGTCGTTGGAAATCTTCAATGACACCTTCCTTTCCACTCCAGCACGGCTGACAGCGCAGGACGGCATGCGATCACTGATCTGGCTGGAGTCGATTGTCTGCGGCAAGGGCCTTTCAGCGGCCGGCCGCTAACCGCCCGAGCTCAACCACCACGCACCGATTCAACGTAGCACCCGAGGCTGCGCGGGCAGCTCTCGCACTTTCACACCCATCACACCAAAAAAGGAGACAGGGGAGCCATGAACAAGACAATGATTGCCGCACTGGTGCTCGGAGCCACGAGCCTGCCAGCAGCGGCACAAACGGCAGGCGGTGTCACGCTGTACGGGCTGATCGACACCACCATCCGCTACAGCACGCATGAAAATGCGGCGGGCAACAGCAATCTGCAGATGATGGACGGCGTGCTGACGGGTAGCCGCTGGGGTTTGCGCGGCACGGAGGATCTGGGCGGCGGCACCAAGGCCATGTTCATCCTGGAGTCGGGGTTCTTTCCCGATACCGGCGGCAGCCAGCAGGGCGGTCGGCTGTTTGGGCGCACTGCGGTAGTCGGCCTGGAAGGCGACTACGGCAAGCTTTACCTCGGCCGCCAGTACACGCTGGCGCACGAGATCCTGTCTTCGTATGAAGCGATGGCGTTTGCCAACAACTCCATCGTCGGCTATCAGGGCGGCAACTACACCGGTCTGCGCTATGACAACACAGTCAAGTACATCAAGTCGTTCGGTGGCTTGCAGTTGGCTGGCGCGTGGACCTTCGGCGAGGCCGCAGGCAGTTTCAGCAAGAGTTCGGCCGGCGCGGGCTCGATCGTGTACAGCATGGGGTCGGCCGAAGTGGGCGCGGTGTACCAGGTCACGCGCGATGTGTCTTCGGCATTCTTTGGCGCCGTACCGGCGGCGCTTGCCAGCAAGCAGACGGTCTGGGGCGTTGGCGGCCGGCTCGATACATCGATTGCCACCTGGTACCTGGGCTACACGAACAACCGGCTGGATGTGGCCGACTACAAGAACCAGGCGGCCTATGTGGGCGCGAAGGTGCCCCTGGGCGGCGCGTTGAGCTTGATCGGCACGGTGCAGTACGACTGGATGCGGCATCTTGATGCCAGCGGCAAGCGCCTGACCACCGCCGGCATGCTCGACTATGCCTTCAGTAAGCGCACCGACGTGTATGCGGAAGTGGACTACACGCGCCTGCAAGGTGCCTGGATTGCGCTGAATAGTGCGGCCGCGTTCAACAACTCGGGCAATACCTACGGCAACAACTCACGGTTGGGCGTGATGCTGGGTGTGCGCCACAAGTTCTGAGTCATACCTGTTGACCTGATGGTCACGGCATTGTCGAGACCGCGCATGCGGAGACTTCGCTGCACGGTCTGCCTCACAATGTCCGACCGCTTGCTGAGATGGCCGGTCAGTGGGCACGCGGCACCAAAACTTGACCCCCATGCCGTCGGCGCTCTGCACCTCGCCTTGCAACCTTCACTTGGCGCCAGACTTCGTGCCCTAGTGGGTAATTGGTCATGCCCGCGGTGTGGATCTTGGGAGGCGACCATCTCGCACCCAGTGTTGGCGTGCCACCCGATCCACCGCCGCTGCCGCTACCGTAGTTCGGGAACAGAGGCTTGCGGGAAGTGCAGGTCGTGCGATCAGTGCAACGGGCAATCGCGCGCGATCACGTCACCGATCATCGCGGCCGTGGCGCCAGAGAGCGTCCAGCCAAGGTGCCCGTGGCCCGTGTTGTAGAACACGCGCGCATGCCGCCCGCGTCCGACGCGCGGCATCATGTCCGGCATCATCGGGCGCAAGCCGGCCCAGGGCACCACGCGCGAGGTGCCGATCGCAAAGTTGCGGCGCGTCCAGGCCACCAGCGGTTCGATGCGGTCGGCGCGGATGTCGCGGTTGTAGCCGTTGAACTCCGCCGTGCCGGCCACGCGGAAACGTCCCGCGCCCAGGCGGCTGGTGACGATCTTTGCGCTCTCATCCAGCAGACTGACCCACGGTGCGCCCTGTACGCTGGCCTCGTCGTCCAGATGCACGGTGATCGAGTAGCCCTTGACCGGATACACGTTGATGCGGTCGCCGACCATCTGCGCGACATGCCGGCTGCCGACACCGGCGCAGACGACCAGCGCATCGGCGGCAATCTCCTGCACGACGTTGGCCTCGCTGGTGGAGAGGCGATCATCGAGTGTGCTCTGCAGCAGCAATCGCACACCGCGTTCAGTGGTTTCCACGTCGCGCACATCCACGCCCTGCATGAAGCGCACACCGCGTTTCTCGCAGGCCTGCGCGAGGCCGCGCGTGAACTTGTGGATGTCGCCGGTGGCGTCTGACTCCGTGAAGTAGCCGCCGTAGTAGTTGCCACGCAGCGTGGGCTCGATGGTGGCGATGTCTTCGGGGCTCACGGCATGGCGTTCAAGCCCACCGGCAACGAGCAGGGCGTTGGCCTTGCCGGCGGCAGTAAAGCTCGCCTTGTCGTGATAGACGTGCAGGATGCCGCGCCGCTGCAGGTCGAAGTCGATCTGCTCACGCTCGGCCATTGCAAACAGGTGCTTGCGCGCCTCGATGGCCATGCGCGTGGTTTCGATGGTGTTGCGGCGGTAATGGGCGATGCTCGCCACGAACTCGCCGATCCACGAGTACTTGTGCCATGAAGGCTTCGGGTTGAGCAGTAGCGGCGCATCGTTGCGCAGCATCCATTTGATGCCTTTGAGCAGCGTGCCGGTGCTGTTCCAGACCTCGGCATTGCTGGCGGAAAGCTGTCCGCCGTTGGCGAACGAGGTTTCCATGGCCGGATACAGATGCCGGTCGAGCACTGTGACCTGATAGCCGAGTTGCGAGAGCGTGTAAGCGGTGGTGACGCCGGAAATACCGGCGCCGACGATGACGATGTGCGTCATGGCGGTCCCTATGGAGTGGTGGTATGACCGGACGATCCGGCCGGCTCACCCCATCTGTCTCGGGACCTGAGAGCTTGGGCGTCAGCAGTGCTGGCGCCTTCCCCTTCGGTGGGCACGCGCGTGCATGCCTCTCTCCAGATTCGCAGTCGACGCCACAGTCCTTTTGCCTGAGAGTTTCCGGGGTGGTTGCTCCATCGGCGCCGGGCATCGTTGCAACCCGGTCTCTCCTGCGGCGTGTTGCAGCGGTGCGTGTTGCGCCCGCCGCGCCTGCGTGCTGCCGGTGAAGGCAGCGGGCTAGAGTGTGTCACGGGTTGTGACGTTCGGCAAGCCGGACGATTGCGGAGGCTGCTCACTGGCTGAATGCTATGCTGCGCCCCCAGGCGATCTGGGCGTCGCATTTTCGCCCGTGGGTCGACGTGGAAACGCCCGCAAGAACACCAAGACAGCCGAGGGGATGATGGAATCGACACCAACACAGCAGAGCACCGATTCGACGCGCGGACCGCTTGCCATTGCAACGCTGCTGCAGGCCGGCTTTACCGCGACGTACGCATCGGCCTACTGGGACATGGTGCGCATGGGCGCGATGTCGCTGCTGACGGCGCTGGTTTCGTTGCTGGCGTGCCTGCTGCTCTACAGCGGTGTGGTCCGGCACATGATGGGGCGATCTGCGCAGTGGAGCCTGGTCTTGGCAACGGTGGGCCTGGCGTGGTCATTCCTCAAGTGGGGCTCGGGGAATCTGTGGTCGTATCCGTTTTTGCTTGGTGCCGTTGTGGGTACGGTAGCGTGGGCGTTGTCGCTCAAGGCTTCGCGGCTTGCAAACCGTTGAGTTGCGTATGCGTTTGACACGGTGGATCGCGCGTATCAAAGCCGCGCTGGGTGGTCGCAGAGAATCGGCGCTCACAATCAATGATGCTCATGCGCGCAGCGGCGTTGAGATCGAAGCGCTCATCGTCACGCTCAGGCAGCAAGCACCGGACATGCGGCGCGGTGCCAACGTCAGCCTCACCGATCTGGGCGTTGACGATGCGTTTGTTCCTGCGTTGGTGTCCACCACGCGCGACACCGATGCCTACTTCCGCGCGAGCGCCATCCATGCGCTGGCAGATTACGACCTGAGGCAGCATCCGCAAGCCGAGTCCGCTGTGCTGCATGCACTGACGCACGACACCGAAGCCGACGTCCGCGCCGCTGCCGTGCACGCCCTGGGCATGCAGTCGGAGGCAGTCGCGCAGGCGCACCTGCCCGCATGTCTCCAAGCCCTCAAGGACCTGAGCGCCGAGGTGCGCCGCGAGGCGGTGCAGGTGCTGGGGCGGTGGTCATCCGCGCCTGTGGTTGCCGCATTGCGCGCACGGCTGCATCTGGATACCGACGTCGACGTGCGCATCTGGACAATCCGGGCACTCGCCAGATGCGATACCGCCAATGCGATGGCGGATCTGTTTGCCGCAACGGCAGACCTTGACGGCAGCGTGCGCGCCGCCGCGTTGGATGCGCTGTGCGAATGCCTCGACAGAGAAGACACCACGCTGCGCGACCTGCTGTTGGCCGCGTTGTCCGACCCCGTGCCGGAAGTCCGCCGGCAGGCGGCCCAAGGCCTGCGCTTCGGGCCACCGCAAGTGCTGCCTGCCTTGCTGGCAGTCGCCAACGACCCTGAGCCT
>NZ_JAELUI010000138.1 GCF_016429285.1 Ralstonia sp. ASV6 | reverse complement strand
GTCCGAAACTGGCCGTGCACAACCCAAGCGCGGCGCGGCCCGCGCCCGTTCGGGCGAAGCTTCGCCGATGGCCAAGGAAGACGTCCGTCAGCGCCCGACCGTCGTCGCCAAGACCGTCGACAAGGTGCCCGCCACCGACAAGTCGACCGAAACCGCCGCCCGCCGCCGCACCCGCCGCGACGAGGGTCCGACCAAGCTGTTCGTGCTCGACACCAACGTGCTGATGCACGATCCGTCGTCCCTCTTCCGCTTTGAAGAACACGACGTCTATCTGCCGATGATGACGTTGGAGGAGTTGGACAACCACAAGAAGGGCATGAGCGAAGTCGCGCGTAACGCCCGCACGGTCAGCCGCACGCTCGACCAGTTGGTTGCCGGCACCGACGGCGTGATGGACGAGGGGCTGCCGCTCGAAAAACTCGGCAACCGTGATGCGCAAGGCCGCCTGTTCTTCCAGACGCGCCTGAACGACATCAAGCTGCCCGACGGTCTGCCACAGGGCAAGGCTGACAACCAGATTCTGGGCGTGGTGGCCGCGCTGCAGCAGCAACGTCCGGATCGCAATGTCGTGCTGGTGTCGAAAGATATCAACATGCGGATCAAGGCGCGCGCTCTCGGTCTGCCGGCAGAGGATTATTTCAACGACCGCGTGCTGGAAGACACCGACCTGCTCTACAGCGGTGTGATGGCGCTGCCCGCCGATTTCTGGCAGAAGCACGGCAAGAACATCGAGAGCTGGCAGGACCCGAAGACCGGCACCACGTTCTATCGCCTGTCGGGTCCGCTGGTGCCGTCGTTCCTGGTCAATCAGTTTGTCTTCCTGGAGCCGAATGACGGCAGCCTGCCGCTGTACGCGCAGGTCAAGGAGTTGAACGGCAAAACCGCCGTGCTGCAAACGCTCAAGGACTACACGCACCAGAAGAACAACGTCTGGGGTGTGACCGCACGTAACCGCGAGCAGAACTTCGCGCTGAACCTGCTGATGCATCCGGAGGTGGATTTCGTTTCGCTGCTCGGCCAAGCCGGCACGGGCAAGACGCTGCTGGCGCTGGCGGCGGGCCTTGAGCAGGTGCTGGACCAGAAGCTCTACAACGAGATCATCATCACGCGCGCCACGGTGCCTGTAGGTGAAGACATCGGCTTCCTGCCAGGCACGGAAGAAGAAAAGATGCAGCCGTGGATGGGCGCCTTCGACGACAACCTCGAAGTCCTGCAAAAATCGGACGACAACGCCGGCGAATGGGGCCGCGCCGCCACGCAGGAACTGATCCGCTCGCGTATCAAGGTCAAGAGCATGAACTTCATGCGCGGCCGCACTTTCGTCAACAAGTTCCTCATCATCGACGAGGCGCAGAACCTGACGCCCAAGCAGATGAAGACGCTGGTGACGCGTGCGGGTCCGGGCACCAAGATCATCTGCCTGGGGAACATCGCGCAGATCGATACGCCGTACCTGACGGAAGGCTCGTCCGGTCTGACCTACGTGGTGGATCGCTTCAAGGGCTGGAGCCACAGCGGTCACATTACGCTGGCACGGGGTGAGCGTTCCCGACTCGCAGATCACGCGTCCGACGTGCTGTAACCGCCCTCGTCACGATCCTGCGGCAAATCCAATCGCCGCAAATCGTTGTGCCACAAGGCCGCGCCGTTGCGCGGCCTTTTTCTTGCTACATGCTCATTACCGATCATTCACCTGCAGGAGGCTCGACGATGTTCACGCAGCGAAATCCGCAGTTCCGTACGCGGGCAACACTCCCCTGCGTCGCGCTGGCAATGCTGTTGTCCGCCGGCGCGTCCACCGCGCTGGGGAACGACCTTACGCCACGAACCGCCGGCCAGATCAGTTACGTCTGCGGTGGCGTTGCCCAGGATGAACAACAGGCATTGAACGCCGAAGCGCGCAACTACAACCTGTCCCTGCTATTCACACAGGGGCCGCGTGGTGAATACCTTGCCGATGTTGACGTGCAAATTACCCGGCATGGCAAAGAAGTCGCCAAATTCCACGCCGATGGTCCACGCTGCCTGATCAAGGCTCCGCCAGCCAGCTACAACGTCATCGCGACCTACCAGGGCACGACCAAACGTGCCACGGTACAAACCGGCAGCACGCGCAACGTGCAGTTGAGCTGGTAACACTACCCGCAAACCGCGACGCCATCGGAGCAAATTTCACAGACCCGCGCCCCGCTTGGCGTTGCGCCCCGCCAACACGCCGCCTGGCCCAGTTTGGCCCGAATTTGGCATTTCGGGCGTTGAGCGCATAGCATGCGATCTATCCGGACTTTCCTGATGGCGCATGCAGACGCGGCACCGTTCTCCTCATGGCAACACCCGACTGGCAGGCACCGCCCTGCTGGCGCTGGTGTGCCTGCTGTCGGCCTGCTCATCGACGCCTACCCGCTCCACCGTCTCGCGCGATACCACCGGGCTGCGCACACGCGGCGCCGCAATCAATGACCCGAGCGCTGGCCTGGAAGAAATCTCCATCGAAGCCATGGCGTTGGTCGGCACCCCCTACCGCTACGGCGGCAATACGCCTGATACGGGCTTCGATTGCAGCGGGCTCGTGCGCTACGTCGTTCAGCGCGCTGCCTCCGTGAATCTGCCCCGCACCGCCGCTGAGATGGGCCGTCGCGGTACCTCGCTTGAACGCCGCGACGTGGCATCGGGCGATCTCGTCTTCTTCAACACGACGGGCCAGCCGAACTCGCACGTTGGCATCTATGTTGGCCAGAATCGGTTTGTGCATGCACCGGCTACCGGCGGCACGGTGCGTCTGGAGGACATGACCAAGTCCTATTGGGCGAGCCGCTACATGGGTGCGCGCCGCGTGGTGGCGGTCGGCAATCTGCCGGATGCACCTGCGCCTGCAGTCACGCCGATCCCGGCAGCGCCTGCCGCACCGGCACGGATGATCGACGACGACCCGCTGGGCGCCCTCGCCCGCGCACGCGGCACACCGTCTAACACCGCACCAGTGGACGACGACCCCATCGCCCGCTTCGCCACGCAGTAGCGCGCCGGCAATCCCAAAACAAAACGCCCACCAATTATGGTGGGCGTTTCGCTTTACACGTTGGCGATCGATTTACAGCACATGCCGGCCGATCCACCAGGCAATCGCCGCCATGAACGCAGACGCGGGAATCGTCAGAATCCATGCCCAGACGATGTTGCCCGCCACGCCCCAACGCACGGCCGAGGCCTTCTGCGCCGAGCCCACACCGACAATGGCGCCGGTGATCGTATGCGTGGTCGACACTGGCACACCCAGGGCCGATGCAAAGAACAGCGTCAGCGCACCGCCGGTTTCTGCGCAGAAACCACCCACCGGCTTGAGCTTGGTGATCTTTTGCCCCATCGTGCGCACGATGCGCCAGCCGCCCATCAACGTGCCCAGGCCGATCGCCACATAGCAGCAGACGATGACCCACACCGGCGGCTCAGTCGCCGTGGCCGATGCATAGCCACCGGCGATCAGCAGCATCCAGATGATGCCAATGGTCTTCTGCGCATCATTACCACCGTGACCCAGGCTATAGAGCGACGCCGACAGCAGTTGCAGCCGCCGGAACCACCGGTCCACCTTGGATGGCGGCGTTCGGAAGAACAACCACGACACCGCCACCATCAGGATCGACCCGAGAATGAAGCCCAGCAGCGGCGAAATCAGGATGAAGGCCACCGTCTTGAGCAGACCGCTCGCCACCAGCGAACCCGTACCGGACTTGGCTACAGCCGCGCCAATCAGGCCGCCAATCAGCGCGTGCGATGAGCTCGACGGGATGCCGTAGTACCACGTGATGATGTTCCACACAATGGCCCCCACCAACGCCCCGAAGATGACGTAGTGGTCGACGATCGATGGATCGATGGTGTCCCGACCCACCGTGGTTGCCACCTTGAGGTGGAAAATGAAAATGGCGATCACGTTGCAGGCGGCGGCCATCGCCACTGCCTGCTGCGGCTTGAGCACGCCAGTCGACACCACCGTAGCGATGGAGTTGGCCGCATCGTGAAAGCCGTTCATGAAGTCGAACACGATGGCCAGTCCCACCAGCAGGACGACCACCCAGAGACTGATCTGAAGCGTATGCATGAGGCGTCGTCTCGTCAGGCGTTTTCGAGCACGATGCCTTCGATGATGTTGGCGACATCCTCGCAACGGTCAGTGACGCTCTCCAGTTGCTCGTAAATCGCCTTGAGCTTGATCAGCAGCTTGATGTCGCTCTCGGTGCGGAACAGCTTGGCCATGGCGGCGCGCATCACACGGTCGGCCTCGGATTCCAGGCGGTCGATTTCCTGTGCGATGGTCAGGATCTGGCGGCCGTTGTTCATGTCGCTGAGCAGCGCCACGGCCTTGCGGACTTCCTCGCAGCAGGCCACGCAAATGGTAGCGAGCTGGCGCGATTCGTCGGTCACGTTGGTCACGTCGTACAGCGAGATGGTGAGCGACACGTCCTCCATGAGATCGAGGATGTCGTCCATCGTCGTGATCAGCTTGTGGATCTCGTCGCGATCGAGCGGCGTGATGAAGGTCTTGTGCAGCAGCTCGACCGTGTCATGCGTGATGCGGTCGGCCTTCTTTTCGAAGTTCTGCACGTTGCGCGCATGCATTTCTGCATTGGGCAGGTCGTTGACCAGCTCCTTGAGCGCGTGGGCCGCTTTGACGGCGCACTCGGCGTGCTGATTGAAGTATTCGAAAAACTTGCCTTCGGTGGGCATGAAGCGACCGAACATGATGATCCTTGGAAACGGAGGAATGCTGACGTCGTAAAAACAGCGCCGGACGGGATCACCGCGGGCGCTGTCATCAAAACGCAATATTTTACCGGAACCGAGCGCCCATCATGCATGGCACGTTGTGGCAGACCGACACGAAAATGCTTTACGTGTCGTTGTCAAAGAAGGCGTTGCCACCCGTGAAGTTATCGAACTTCGTATATTCACCCAGGAACGTGAGCCGAACGGTACCGATCGGACCGTTACGCTGCTTACCGATGATGATTTCGGCCGTGCCCTTGTCCGGGGAATCGGGGTTGTAAACCTGATCGCGATAGATGAACAGAATCACGTCGGCATCCTGTTCGATAGCGCCGGACTCTCGCAAGTCCGACATCACCGGGCGCTTGTTCGGGCGCTGCTCCAGGCTTCGGTTCAGCTGCGACAGCGCGATCACCGGGCAATTGAGTTCCTTAGCCAAGCCCTTGAGCGAACGCGAGATCTCTGAGATTTCGGTTGCGCGATTCTCACCGCTACCCGAACCCGACATCAGCTGCAGGTAGTCGATAACGATCAGGCCGAGTTGCCCGCACTGGCGCGCAAGGCGGCGCGAGCGCGCACGCAATTCCATCGGGTTCAAGGCTGGCGTTTCATCGATGAAGAGCTGCGCGTCATTCATCTTCTGGATCGCGTGCGTCAAGCGCGGCCAGTCCTCATCGAGCAGGCGCCCCGTACGCAACCGGTGCTGATCCAGCCGGCCAACCGAACCCAGCATACGCATGGCGAGCTGTGTGCCCGCCATTTCCATCGAGAACACCGCCACCGGCAGGCCCTGCTCCACAGCCACGTGTTCGCCAATGTTCAGCGAGAACGCCGTCTTACCCATCGACGGACGGCCAGCCACGATGATCAGATCACCGCCCTGCATCCCGCTGGTCATGCGGTCGAGGTCCACAAAACCCGTCGGCACACCCGTGATGTCACTCTGGTTGTCGCGGTGGTACAGCTCGTCGATCCGCTCGACGACCTGCGTCAGCAGCGGCTGAATTTCAAGGAAGCCCTTCTGTCCGCGCGCGCCCTCTTCGGCAATCGCGAACACCTTGGATTCAGCCTCATCCAGCAGTTGGCGCACATCACGGCCCTGCGGGTTGAAGGCGCCGGCAGAGATCTCGTCGGCAATCGTCACCAGCTGACGGAGCACACCACGGTCACGAACGATCTCGGCATAGCGGCGGATGTTGGCCGCACTCGGCGTGTTCTGCGCCAGCGCGTTCAGATAGGCCAGGCCGCCCACCTCTTCCGCCTTGCCGACGACCTGCAGCTGCTCATACACGGTGATCACGTCAGCCGGCTTGGCCTGTGAGATCAACTTGCCGATGTGATGGAAAATCAGCCGGTGGTCGTAGCGATAAAAATCGCCTTCGTTGATGAAGTCGGCAATACGATCCCAGGCGGCGTTATCCAGCAGCAACCCGCCGAGCACCGACTGTTCGGCCTCGATGGAATGCGGGGGCACCTTGAGGGAATCGAGCTGGGGATCGGAGGGCGCGTTCATGGCGGGATTATAGCGGCGCTGCTCGGTCTTCAATCTGAACCCCTGACACAAATGACAACAAAAAAAGGCAGAGACTTTCGTCCCTGCCTTCTTGACTCGCGCCAGCCGGTTATCCGGGCGTCGCGAGGTGCAGCGTACGTGCTTAGACGGTCTCGCCTTGCACCGACACGGTCACGTCGACCGCCACATCGGTGTGCAGCGACACGACGACCGCGTGATCGCCCGTGGTCTTCAGCGGGCCGTTCGGCAGACGCACTTGCGCCTTCTCGACCTTGAAGCCTTGAGCAACCAGTGCGTCAGCGATGTCGTGGTTCGTGACGGAGCCGAACAGGCGACCGTCCACACCAGCCTTTTGCGACAGTTGCAGCGTCAGGCCGTTCAGCTTTTCGCCCTCGGCTTGTGCAGCAGCCAGCTTTTCAGCAGCCAGCTTTTCCAGCTCAGCGCGGCGAGCTTCGAATTCCTTGATTGCCGAAGCCGTAGCACGGCGCGCTTGCTTTTGCGGGATCAGGAAGTTACGGGCGTAACCGTCCTTCACACGCACCACGTCGCCCAGGTTACCCAGGTTGATGACTTTTTCCAGCAGAATGACTTGCATCGTTTGTTCTCCTTATCCGCGCCGATTACTTCTTGTGCTGATCGGTGTACGGCATCAGCGCGAGGAAACGCGCACGCTTGATGGCCGTATCGAGCTGGCGCTGATAGATCGCGCGCGTGCCGGTCAGGCGGGCCGGAGTGATCTTACCGTTCTCGCCGATGAAGTCCTTGAGCAGATCGACATCCTTGTAGTCGATTTGCTCAACGCCTGCCACGGTGAAGCGGCAGAACTTCTTGCGCTTGAACAGCGGGTTTTGCTGCTGGAAGCGCTTTTTGTTCTTCGCGTCGCGCTGCTTCTTGTTCATGAATGCCATGATTCAATCCTTTACGAATACGTTACATCCGGAGATGTGAAAGACCAGTGTCTTGCTGCTGCGGTGCTTGCGAGCCAGGAATCCGACGCAATCCAAGACGGTGCCCGGTGCGATGCGGTCCAGAACGGAGGCCATCTTGCCAGCGCCAAGCGCTTCGATCGAAAACTCGACCTGTCGCGCCGTTTGCGCTTCCATCGCCTGCCCGCTGTAGGTCAACAGGCAATTGACGATGGGCACGCCGGCTGGGGTGTATCGCATCACCTCGCGCTCGACCAATGTGGCGACGAGCTGCAGGCGGTTGATGGCGTTGTCCCCGGGGTTTCCGTCCATGCTCGCGGCGCGTGATCAAACGTACGCCGCACCGCGCGGCATTAGGCGGCCTGTTCAGTCTGAGCGGCGGCCTTCTTGGCCTCTTCGCGTGCCACTTCCTTCATCATCGGCGACGGAGCTGTTTCAGCCTTCTTGGTCTGAACGATGAGGTGACGCAGCACGGCGTCGTTGAACTTGAACGCGTGCTCGAGCTCAGCCAGGGTTTCCTTGCCGCACTCGATGTTCATGCACACGTAGTGGGCCTTAGCCAGCTTCTGGATCATGTAGGCCAGTTGACGACGGCCCCAATCCTCGACGCGATGCACTTGGCCGCCTTGCGTGGTGACCGTGCTCTTGTAGCGCTCGATCATCGCAGGCACTTGCTCGCTCTGGTCCGGATGGACGATGAAGACGATTTCGTAATGACGCATTGACGCTCCTTGTGGATTAAGCCGCCCGGGCGTCACACTCCGGTGCAGCAAGGTTGGTTAGCCTGCCATTATACGCAGGCTTTGGCGATTTTTTCAATACCGATCAATGACTTGCTGTAGGGAGGCAGCTTCTGCCTGGGCACGCCCGGCCGCGAGAAGCAGCATCAGCAGTACGCGCGCCTTATAAGGATTGAGCGTGCCCGTGGAGGCCCAGCCTTGCCCATTGGGTTGCGCGGGCACGACGCCGGCGCCGGTACGTGTCGAACGCAGCACAAACACGCCTTGCTGGCTGGCGCGCTCCAGTGCAGTCTCGAGATTTGTGTGGATGGAGCCCGCACCAGTCGCCGCGATTACCAGCCCCTTCACGCCAGCCGCCACAAGCGCATCGACCAGTCGCGCATCCGGTTGCGCGTAGCTTGCCAGCACCTCCACCCATGGCCATTGGCCCGCCTGCGGCATGGGCAGCATGTCGGCCGAGGCCGGGCGCTGGGTCGCACGCGAGAACTGCACCTGCGTGTCGAGTACGAAGCCCAGCGGACCATTATCCGGCGAGACAAACGCCTCCACCGCGTAGGTGTGTCCTTTCTGCACATCACGTGCCGCGTGCACGCGCTGATTGAGCGCCACCAATACACCGCGCCCGCGCGAGGCCGGACTGGCAGCCAGTCGCACGGCATTCAGCAGGTTCAGCGGGCCATCCGCCGACAGCGAGGTCGACGGCCGCATCGCTGCAGTCACAACGATGGGCGCGTCTGTCTGCTGCGTCAGGTGCAACAGCATGGCCGTCTCTTCGAGCGTGTCCGTGCCGTGCGTGATGACCACACCATCCACGCGCTCGACGTCGATCCAGTGGCGGATACGCGCGACCAGTTTCTCCCACACATCAAAGGTCAGGTCCTTGCTGTCAATCTGGGCGACCTGCTCGGCACGCACATTGGCAATGCGCTCCAGCCCAAGTTTGCTGGCCGCAAGCAATTGATCGATGGGTACGGCGCCGGCACGGTAGCGGGCAGCCGAGCCCGCATCATCGGCGGACCCGGCGATCGTGCCACCGGTAGCGAGGATGGCAATGGTAGGCAAGGACATCGTTGTGGACATGCGTGGTGAGCAAGGCGCGCATTGTATCCGCGCGTCCCGCCTTTGCCGACGCGGGATTGCCCTTGGGCAAGCGCCAAAGCAAAACGCCGGCACTCAGGCCGGCGTCTGCAACAGAAGAGCGGTGCTTACTTCTCGACGAAAGCGCGCTCGATCACATAGTCACCGGCCTCGCCCATGCGCGGCGAAATCTTGAAGCCACGCGCATCAAGCAACTTGCAGGTGTCATCCAGCATGGCCGGGCTGCCACAAATCATGGCGCGATCGACGGCCGGGTCCAGCGGCGGCAGCCCGATGTCGGCAGACAGCTTGCCGTTGTCCACGAGATCGGTCAGGCGGCCCATGTTGCGGAACGGCTCGCGCGTGACGGTCGGGTAGTAAATCAACTTCTCACGCACTTGGTCACCGAAGAATTCGTTGTTCGGCAACTCGCTGGTGATGAAGTCGGCATAGGCCAATTCGCTCACCTGGCGCACGCCGTGCAGCAGCACGACTTTTTCGAAGCGCTCGTAGGTGTCCGGGTCTTGGATGATGCTCATGAACGGCGCCAGGCCAGTACCGGTACCGAACAGGTACAGATTCTTGCCGGGCAGCAGGTCATCCAACACGAGCGTGCCGACCGGCTTCTTGCTCACCAGCAGCTTGTCACCGACTTTCAGGTGCTGCAGGCGCGAGGTGAGCGGACCGTTCTGGACCTTGATGCTGAAGAATTCCAGATGCTCTTCGTAGTTCGGGCTGGCAATGCTGTAAGCACGCATCAGCGGCTTGCCCTCGACTTCCAGACCAATCATGACGAAGTGGCCGTTATGGAAGCGCAGCGCCTGATCGCGCGTGGTCTTGAAGCTGAACAGGGAGTCGTTCCAGTGATGGACGCTCAGAACGGTCTCTTGGTTGAATGCGGACATGGTGACGTTTGGCCAGCCCAACGAGGCTTTGTGGCAGTGCAAAATACGGTCAAGGCCTTGATTTTATGCGATTCCCCTTCGCAGCGCCTGCATGGATTGCGCATAAGCTTCTAACCAGCCGCACAGGTTTTGACCTGGGTCAGAGGCTGCGGCGCAACCGCGCAACACGTCACAACGAAATCACTTGCGCTTCCCGCATCACTGTATAAAATCACAGCACCTGTTCAGATATACAGTACACCAATGGCCACCCTCACCGCTCGCCAGCAGCAGATCTACGACCTGATCCGCCAGACGATCCAGCGCACAGGCTTTCCGCCCACCCGCGCCGAGATTGCCGCGGAGTTTGGCTTCTCGTCGCCCAACGCTGCTGAAGAGCACCTTCGGGCGCTGGCGCGCAAGGGCGTGATCGAGCTGACGCCCGGCGCCTCCCGCGGCATCCGGCTGCGCGCGACGGGCACGGATGCGAGTCAGCACCAGTTTTCGCTGCCATCGATGGGGTTGATGCAATTGACGTTGCCGCTGGTGGGCCGTGTGGCTGCTGGTAGTCCAATCCTGGCCGCTGAGCATATTGATCGGCAATACCAGGTCGATCCGTCACTGTTCTCCGCCCAACCGGACTTCCTGCTGAAAGTGCGTGGCATGAGCATGCGCGATGCCGGCATTCTCGATGGCGACCTGCTAGCCGTGCAGCGCGCGACCGAGGCCACCAACGGCAAGATTGTCGTGGCACGCCTGGGGGACGACGTTACGGTCAAGCGCTTCCAGCGCAAGGGCCGTCATGTGGAGCTGATCGCCGAGAACCCTGAGTTCGAGCCAATCCACGTCGACCTGGATCGCGACGAATTTCACCTGGAGGGCTTGGCTGTCGGCCTGATCCGGCCAGCCGCCGCGTAAGTCTCAGGCGCGCACGCGCCGTTTTCCCCTTGTTGTTTTGCCTTACCCGGAGGTGAGCCGTTGGCTCGCCGGGGCGGTGTCTTGCCGCCCGCTTTTTCACCCGAACTCACGAGGTCTGCCATGCGACTCGGATCGATGTCTTCCCGCCGCCCGGTGCATCCGGTGCCCTTCCGCCAAACCCAGGGAGTACGCATCTATCAAGGGGAGCAGCGCCGCACGATGGTCGGCAGCATGGCCGCGATCTGCCGCATGCTGGACACAATTCCGGCGGCGGCCCTCCCAGCGGGTGCCGAGCGTTGTTGACACCAATGCGTCACGGCGCGACTCGGATCAGGGCATACCCCAATGCTGCCGCCGCAACTGATTTCATACACTGGCCGGGCCCTGAGGACAGGGCTTTCTTCAACTGATTTTCGGCCCGCCATTTGTGCGGGCTGTTTTTTCAGTCCGCATGTTGCTGCAGCGCCACATCCGAGGATGTTCCGCCGGCAAAACGGACGTTTACCCGGATTTTGTTTGGCGTACGTGACAGTAGTATTGCTAATGCCCTCAGGGGCAATTGAGATCGCTGAATTCGAAGCCCGCTAATTGCGGGCTTTTTTTTGCGTCGCAA
This sequence comes from Ralstonia sp. ASV6, assembly GCF_016429285.1. Taxonomy (GTDB): domain Bacteria; phylum Pseudomonadota; class Gammaproteobacteria; order Burkholderiales; family Burkholderiaceae; genus Ralstonia; species Ralstonia flaminis. Next base: position 3,196 of record NZ_JAELUI010000138.1, on the reverse strand, counting down.
CTTGCTGGCTCGGCTAGACGCTACCGGCCTTCTCGACAACAAGGATGCGCGCGGCACCGCGTGGGTGGGCCACATGCTCACACCCCATGCCGGCGAAAAAAATATCGCCCGGCTCCAATACAGCAACCAACTCCGCACCACCTTCGCGGTAGTGCATGTCGACGGTACCGTCGAGCACCACGAAGACCTCCTCGCCATCGTTCACGTGCCAGCGGTAGGGCTGATCGGTCCAATGCAGGCGCGTGGTGATGCCGCCCATATTGGCAATGTCGAGCGCACCCCAGGCACGCTCGGCGGTGAACGACTTGGCGCGGATGATCTTCATGGCGATCGTGCGACGTTTATTGCATCGACGGCAGGTTGCCGATGCGCACTAGCATCTCGGTGAACATCTGCATATCCAGGTCGAGATCCGGCACCTCCTTGTACTCGTTGGCGTTGTGCGCGGTGTACTTCTTGCCGGGCATGGCCGGGCCAAAGTTGATGGCGTTGGGCATCAGCTTGGCCGTGGTGCTGCCGGCGGTCGGCACCGGCTTGGCGTCCAGGCCGGTCGTGTCGCCGTAGATGTTGAGCAGCGTCGACAGCCAGGCCCCCTTCGGATCACGTGCCATCCAGTTGCCCTGGTCGTGGTTGATCTCCAGGGCGACATGGTTGGCGTTGGCCCATGCATTGATCTTGCCGGCGATCTCGCCGCGCAGCGCCTCGGGCGTCTTGCCGCGCGGCATGCGCACGTTGGCGGTCACCTCCACGCGGCCGTTCTTGTCGCCGATCACGGTGGGCGAGATGGTGAGCGGGCCCATGAAGTCGTCTTTGTAGGCGAGGCCCATGGTGCTGCCGAGGTAGTCGGTGCCGTAGAGGTCGGTCAGGTAACGCACGGCGTGTGCGTAGGCGTTGTCAGCCAGACCCAGATCCGCTGCGCGCAGGAACAGCGCCAGGCGCGGCAGCGGGTTGACGCCCTCTTCCGGACGCGAGCCGTGTGCTGAGGTACCGGTGACCTTCACGACGATGCTGTCCGCATTGCGCGTGATGTCGATCGAGAACTTGCCTTGCCCCGCCAAGCTGCTCACAAAGACATCGCGCTTGGCTTCGAGCGCGGCGGCGGCCACACCCAGATCGCCACCCTTGAGCGTGGCCGTGGCCGTCTGAGGGATGGAGCTGGCCGATGCTGCTCCGGTCATCGAAACAATCGCCGTATGCGCGGCATCCCCAGCCTGGGCGGGGAAGAACACCTTCAGCGCACCCGTGCCCTTCTCGGCCACGACAGCCGGGTACTTGCTATCGAGCACGATGTTGTACGCAGGCAGCTGCGTGTGCTCACGGTAGTACTTCATGCCGTCACCGCCGGTTTCCTCGGTGGTTTCGATCATCAGGCGGATGGTGCGCGCAAGCGGCACACCGCTGTCCTTGACCGTCTTCATGGCGTACAGCGCAGCGGCAATCGAGCCCTTGTCGTCAATGGTGCCGCGGCCGTACAGCAGGCTGCCCACGCGCGTGACCTTGAACGGATCGAGTTTGGTGCCGTCGGGCAGCACCCACTCTTCCGCCTTCGCGGGCACGACGTCGGCATGCGTCAGGATGCCGAACTCGTCCGAGCCGGTGCCGGGCAGCGTGACTTCAAATACGCGGTTGTCGACGTTGCGGTATTTCAGGCCGAAGTCGCGGGCCATGCCCTCGACCAGCTTGCCGAACGCCACGATGGCGGGGTTCTCGTGCTGCGGAATCTTGTCGTCGCGCACCGTGGGCAGCGCGACCATCTTCTCGATCGAACCGATTACCGCCTGCTGGTTGTGCAGGCGGTTATACACACCGAGCAGACGACCAATATTGACGAGATCATCACCGGCCAGCACGGCCTTCTTTTGATACGCGGCAACGCTACCCGCAACCTGCGGATCTGCCTTGGCAGCGGCAGCAAGGAAACTGTTGAGGTCAGCCGAGGCCTTGGATTGCTCGGCCACAACCAGCGCGTCGAGCTGAGATTTCTGGAGCGTGGCAGCAAAAGCGCCAGCACCAAACGCGAGCGACAAAGCGACCGTCAGCGAAGACAGGCCCAGATGGACAGTGCGTTGCATTGAAACGTTTCCGAAAAAGGCGAAGGCGCCATCATAGGGGCGATGCCCGGCGCGCGCATTGTGCAGCGCCGCAACTCTGGCTGCACGAACGTTGCGGCGATGCGGTTATGCTTGGATCTTTCCCAGGAGGCTCGCCGCATGGAACCGTGTCTGGACACCGCCCCCACCCTGCTCGATGTGCTGGAAGAATTGCGCAAGCGCGAACCCATCTTCCACCGCCCGGAGTTCGGCACCCGCCGCGAAGATTTCGAGCGCATGACGACTGAGGATTTCTGGGAAGTTGGCGCATCAGGCCAGCGCTACAGCCGCAGTTACGTGCTCGGCGTGCTGGATGCGCGGCACGGGCACATCGGGGAGGAATTCTGGCAAACGCGTGACTTCCGCTGCCAGGAGATTGCGCCGGACAACTATCTGCTGACGTATACGTTGGCGCAATCGAATCGCACGACACGCCGGTCAACACTTTGGCGACGCACGATTGATGGCTGGAAGGTCGTATTCCACCAGGGAACCATAGTGGCAGACGCTTGAATGCAAAAAAGCCCGCAAGAAGCGGGCTTTTCTACAAATCTTTGGGGTGACTGATGGGACTCGAACCCACGACAACCAGAATCACAATCTGGGACTCTACCAACTGAGCTACAGCCACCATCGTGCAACCAGTCAGAACTGACTGATTCGCGAAAAACGAGATTATACAAACATTCTTCCGGCGTGGCTAGGGGTTGCCGCAATTTATGCGGTGACCGCCTCCTCGCCCGATTCCGCGCCGCGCCGCAGGTGGGCTCGTGCCTCATCAAACAATGCATGGGCATCGGCCAGCGTCTTGACGCGGCCAAGCGCCTTGGAGTCCGACAGCACTCGCCGCCAGCCACGCGCACCCGCCACGCCGCGGTACAACCCCAACATGTGCCGTACCGCCGCGCCAGCATAACCACCCCGCTCTACCCAGCGGCCGACGTAGGCAATCATTACGTCCTCCACCTCGGCGCGCGTGAGCGCTTGCGTGCCGGCATCGTAGTAGCGCGCGTCAAACGCGGCCATCAGGTGCGGGTGGTGATACGCCTCACGGCCGATCATCACACCGTCGACGTGTGCAAGATGCGCGTCGATCTGCTCCAGCG
>NZ_JAELUI010000137.1 GCF_016429285.1 Ralstonia sp. ASV6 | reverse complement strand
GGCCATACCGGCGTGGGCGAGGTGCCGGGCGGCGAGGCGATCCGCAAGACAATTGAAGACGCGACGCCGCTGGTGGTGGGGCAGCCGATCGGCGCATACAACAACGTGCTCAATACCGTGCGCCGGCAGTTTGCTGATCGCGATGCGACCGGGCGTGGGCTGCAGACCTTTGACCTGCGCACGACAGTGCACGCAGTGACGGCATTGGAAAGCGCCTTGCTGGACTTGCTGGGCCAGCACCTGGGCGTGCCCGTGGCCGCCTTGCTGGGGCAGGGGCAGCAGCGTGCCAAGGTACCGGTGCTGGGTTACCTGTTCTTCGTGGGCGACCGCAAGCGCACCAACCTCGACTATGCGGACGGCAGTGACGCCACCGACGACTGGACCCGCGTGCGCCACGAAGAAGCGCTGACGCCTGAAACCGTGGTGCGCTTGGCCAAGGCCGCGCACGCCCGTTACGGCTTCAAGGATTTCAAGCTCAAGGGTGGCGTACTGAGCGGCGACGACGAAATGGTTGTCACCACCGCTTTGGCCGAGGCCTTTCCCGACGCGCGCGTCACGCTGGACCCGAACGGGGCCTGGTCGCTGGAAGAGGCGATCCGCCTGTGCCGCGACAAGCACGACGTGCTGGCATATGCCGAAGACCCGTGCGGTGCCGAGAACGGCTACTCCGGCCGCGAAGTCATGGCTGAGTTCCGCCGTGCCACCGGCCTGCCGACTGCCACCAACATGATTGCCACCGACTGGCGCCAGATGGGACACGCCATCCAGTTGCACTCGGTCGACATCCCGCTGGCTGACCCACACTTCTGGACCATGCAGGGTTCCGTGCGTGTGGCGCAGATGTGCGACGACTGGGGTCTGACCTGGGGCTCGCATTCCAACAACCACTTCGACATTTCGCTGGCGATGTTCACCCATGTGGCTGCTGCCGCGCCCGGCAACATCACCGCCATCGACACGCACTGGATCTGGCAGGACGGCCAGCGTCTGACGCGCGAGCCGTTCCAGATCGTGGGCGGCGAGATCGATGTGCCCGCCGTGCCGGGCCTGGGCGTGACGCTTGACATGGCGCAGGTTGAGAAGGCGCACGCGCTGTACAAGCAGCACGGCCTGGGCGCACGCGACGATGCCGCCGCCATGCAATACCTTGTGCCGGACTGGAAGTTCAACAACAAGCGTCCGTGTCTGGTGCGCTGAAGTAGATAGACCCGGGGCGGTGTGAGGCCGCCCTTCAAAAAACAAAAAATGTCTGGAGACGAACTTTGAAGACCATCAAGGGTTTGCGCTGGTGGATCATCGTGCTGGTGTGTTTGGGCACGATCATGAACTACCTGGCGCGCAATTCACTCGGCGTGTTGGCGCCCACGCTGAAGGAAGATCTGTCCATGACCACGCAGCAGTACGGCTACGTGGTGATGGCGTTTCAGTTTGGCTACACGCTCATGCAGCCGGTCTGCGGCTTCATCGTCGACTTGATCGGCTTGCGCATCGGCTTTGCGCTGTTTGCCGTGCTGTGGTCGTTTTCCGGTGTGCTGCACGCAGGCGCGACGGGCTGGCTGTCACTGGCAGGCTTTCGTGCGTTGATGGGTTTGACGGAGGCAGCGGCCATTCCGTCGGGCATGAAGGCCGTGGCGGAATGGTTCCCGGACAAGGAAAAATCGGTGGCGACGGGCTGGTTCAATGTGGGCACGTCGTTTGGTGCCATGCTGGCACCGCCGCTGGTGTTGTTCCTCTCCATGCGGCACGGCTGGCAAGCCGCGTTCGTGGTGACCGGTGCGCTGGGCTTCTTCTGGGCGGCATTGTGGTTTGCCTTCTACCGTTCGCCAAACGAGCATCCGCGGTTGTCCAAGCAAGAGCTGAAAAAAATCACCGACGGGCAACTGCGTTCGGCGGGGGGCAAGCACGAGAAGCGGCCGATCTCCGAGATCGTGTTGTCGCGCCGTTTCTGGGCGATCGCCCTGGCGCGGTTCTTTACCGAGCCTGCCTGGCAGACGCTGAGCTTCTGGATCCCGTTGTACTTCTTCAAGGAGCGCGGCATGGATCTGAAGCAGATCGCCATGTTTGCGTGGCTGCCGTTCCTCGCGGCGGACTTGGGTGGCATGGCTGGCGGCTATCTGTCGCCGCTGCTGATGAAGTATGGCCGCCTGCCGCTGGTGTGGTCACGTGTGGGCGGCGTGGTACTGGGCGCGCTGATGATGATCGGCCCGGCATGCGTGGGCTTGGTGGCGTCGCCCTATGTGGCCATTGCGCTGTTCTGCGTGGGCGGTTTTGCGCACCAGATGATTTCCGTGTCAGTCAATACGCTCAGCGCAGACGTGTTCGATCCGCAAGAAGTGGGTACAGCCAGCGGTTTTGCCGGTATGTCCGGCTGGATTGGCGGTCTGGCATTCACTGCTGTGGTGGGTGCCCTGGCTGATACGGTGGGCTATGGCCCGTTGTTCAGCCTGCTGGGTGCGTTTGATGTGATTGCCGCCGTGCTGCTGATCATCCTGATCCGCGGTCAGTCTCAGGAAGAGCGTGCTGCACGCCAGATGAAACTCTCCGCTTCAAATTGAATTGAAACCGATGTCCATGCTGCATCCCCCCCGATTCGAACTCCAGGCGCAACAAGGCAACCGCCTTCGCCTGACCAGCAGCACTGGCGCTGCGATTGAAGTCTTCGTGCTTGAAGAGGACATCATCCGTGTGCTGGTACTGCCGCACGGTGACTTGCGCGGCCCGGCCACGTGGTCGATTGCGCCGGGCGCCGACGATACGCCGCTCGAAGGGCGCAACCGTCGTGACCTCAGCGGGTTCTCGCTGCCGGCATTTGCGCTGCAGTCTGACGCCAGCACATTGTGCGTGCAGACCAGCAAGGTCCGCCTGAGCATTGCACTCGTGGGCGGCTTCTGTACGTGGGAGATCAGCCGCGCTGGCCAATGGCAGGCGGTGCTGCACGATCGCGCCACCCAGGCCTACAACTTTGGCTACTGGGACGATCAGGTCTATCACTACGTGCGTCGCGAACCGGGCGAGATGTACTTCGGCCTGGGTGAACGCGCCGGCGAGCTCAATCGTGCCCACCAGCGCTACGAGATGCGCAACATCGATGCGATGGGCTACAGCGCGCGTACGACCGATCCGCTGTACAAGCACATCCCGTTCTACGTGACGTGGCACCCGGAGAACGGCACGGGTTTCGGCCTGTTCTACGACACGCTGTCCGACTGCAGCTTTGACATGGGCCGCGAGCTGGACAACTACCACGGCCACTATCGGTACTTTGCGGCGCCGTTTGGCGATCTCGACTACTACTTCATCGCCTCGCCCGATACACCGCTCGATGCCACGCGCCGCTTTACGTGGATGACAGGTCGTCCGGCATGGATGCCGAAGTGGGGTCTGGGCTATTCCGGCTCGACCATGACGTACACCGACGCGCCCAACGCACAGGAGCAGATGGGCGAGTTCATCAAGGGTTGCCGCGAGCACGACATCCTGTGCGATTCGTTTCACCTGTCGTCGGGCTACACGTCGATTGGCCCGAAGCGTTACGTCTTCAACTGGAACACCGACAAGTTCCCAGACGCGCGCGGCTTCGTGCAGAGCTACATGGATGCCGGCATTCGCCTGTGCCCCAACATCAAGCCGTGCCTGCTGCAGGATCACCCCAAGTTTGCGGAAGCCAAGGAAGCCGGCCTGCTGGTGTGCGATGCGAGTGGTGAACCGGCCTGGGTGCAGTTCTGGGACGAGGTGGGCGCGTATCTCGACTTCACCAACCCGAAAACGCTCGACTGGTGGAAGGCCAACGTCAAAAGCACGCTCCTCGAATACGGCATGGTCTCCACCTGGAACGACAACAACGAGTTCGAGGTGTGGTCACCCGATGCCTTTGCGCAGGGGTTTGGCAAGAAGCACCCGATCCGCGAAGCCAAGGTGCTGCACACCATGCTGATGATGCGTGCCTCGCGCGAGGCACAAGTCGAATACGCGCCACAGCGCCGGCCGTTCCTGGTGTCGCGCTCGGGTGGCGTCGGCATGCAGCGATATGCGCAGACCTGGTCGGGGGACAACTACACCTCGTGGGAAACGCTGCGCTACAACCTCAAGATGGGCCTGGGGCTCTCGCTCTCGGGCGTGTCGAACATCGGTCACGACATCGGCGGGTTCTCTGGCCCGGCCCCTTCGCCGGAACTGCTGGTGCGCTGGGTGGCGTTTGGCGTGTTCATGCCGCGCTTCTCCATCCACTCGTGGAATGACGACAAGACTGTCAACGAGCCATGGATGTATCCGCAGGTCACCGCGCAGATCGCGTCGCTCATCAAGCTGCGCTACCGCCTGATTCCGTATCTATACGAGCTGCTGTGGCAGTCGACACAGGCGTACGAGCCGGTGCTGCGCCCGACCTTTGCCGAGTTCCCGACGGACCGCCGCTGCTATGACGAAAGCGACGACATGATGCTGGGTGCGTCGCTGCTGGTGGCGCCGACGGTGGAGGAAGGGCAGGTCGAGCGCAAGGTCTACCTGCCCGCCGGCGCGCGCTGGGTGTCGTACTGGAGCGGTGAGGCATTCGAGGGCGGGCAGACCGTCACGCTGCCTTCGCCGTGGGACCAACCGGTGATGTTGATTCGCGAAGGCGGCGTGGTTGCGCTGAACGTGGCCGAGCAGCATTTCGACCGGCGTGCCGATCAGCGTGCCTTCCTTGTGGTACCCACGAGCGGTGCCGGCGAGGCCGTTGGCGGCTGCATCGAGGACGACGGCGAGACCGAGGCCTGGCGCCACGGCGAGCAGGGCCGCTGGAACGTGCGCGCCGTGTCAGACGCGCTGACCGTCACGCTGCATGTCTCGCGCGAAGGCCGCATGCCCGTGCCGACAGACACCATCGAGATCCATTTGCCCGCTGCCGAGGCGCGGCAGGTGCAGGCCTCACAGGCCCGTATTGTTGAAGACAACGTTGCAGGCGGCTGGCGCCGTCTGACGCTGCAGTTGCTGGCCTAGTGCCGCATCCACCGTGCATCGAAACCGGGCGCGGAGAGCCCGGAGATGCACGGTTTCCCCAAGGAGCTGGAGATAACCAAAACCGAGATAACAACGATGAAAACCACACGAGCCAAATTTTCTGTCAAACCTGTCTGTGCATGCGCCGTGCTGCTGTGCGCAGGGGTGTCGATGCACGCATCGGCACAATCGTCGGTCACGCTGTATGGCGTGGTCGACAACGCATTTGCGTATTCGAGCAACCAGGGCGGGCATTCCAATACCTACATCAACTCGGGCGCCTTGCTGGCCAGCAAGTTCGGTCTGTACGGCACGGAAGACCTGGGCGGTGGCAACACGGCGCTGTTCCGGCTGGAAAGCGGCATCAACGCTGCCACGGGCGCGCAGAGCAAGTCGGGCTACATGTTCAATCGCCAAGCCTATGTTGGCCTGAGCAACACGAACTATGGCCAGGTCATCCTGGGCCGCGCCTATACGCCGTACTTCCAGTATGTGGCTTCACTGGGTCCGACCAACGTGCTGACCGGCGCAGTTGGCGCGCACCCGGGCGACGTGGATGCACTGGATACCACCCTGCGTATGCAAAACTCCATTACCTATACGTTGCCCGTGTTCGGCGGCCTGCAGGCGGGTGTGCAATACGGCTTGGGTGAACAGGCGGGCAGCATTTCGAACGGCAGCAGCGTGAGCGCCGGTCTGCGCTATGACTACCAAGGCTTCGGCTGGGGTGTGGGCTATACGCGATTGAAGAACCTTGCCGATAACACGACAGCCAACAAGACGGCCAGCTTCGGCAATGTCGGCGACTTCGCCATCAATTCGCCGGTCAATGCGGGGTACGCGTCTGCTGACTCGGCGCAACTCATTGCTACGGCGGCGCGCTATACGTTCGGCAAGGCGATGGTGGGTTTGAACTACTCGAACGTGCAGTACAAGCCGGGTGCATTTTCATCGTTTACGCAATCCGCCACGTTCAACACGGTGGGCGTGATTGCCACCTATGACCTGACGCCGGCATTCCGTTGGGCCGTTGGCTACAGCTACACGGCTGAGAAAGCGCGCAACGGCATCACTTCTCCGGCAAAGTACAACCAGTTCACGATGGAGCAGTTGTACTCGCTGTCCAAGCGCACGGCCTTCTATGCGATCCAAGGCTACCAGCGCGCCAGCGGTCAGCGGCTTGCAAACGGCGCCATCGTCGATGCGGTGGCATCCGTGGGCGACTCGCAGAACGGTACGCCGTCCAATGGGCGTAGCCAGTTCGTTGGCATGGTGGGTGTACGTCACTCGTTCTGATGCAAAGTCAGACCTGGCTCGCACCGGGGCCGGTGCACACCCTGCGCGCCGGCGCGCTGACGATGACTGTCGCGCCGGCGGCGGGTGGTCGCATTGCCTCGCTGGCTTCGGCCGGCGAGGGCGGCCAGCGCATCGATTGGCTGGCGCCGATGTCCGAGGCTTGCCTGCGTGATGGCTTCGACGGGTTGGCATGGCCCAAGACGGGCTGCTACCCGCTGTTGCCGTTCTCCAACCGCATCCGCGATGGCCGCTTTGTCTGGGCCGGCCGCGAGATTCGTCTCACGCCGCATCCGGGCCTGCCGCATGCCATGCACGGTGTCGCGCACGCGCGTGCGTGGGCGGTTGAGCAACTGACTGCTTCGTCGATCGTGCTCGGCCTGCGCTATGTGCCTGAAGCCGATAACTGGCCCTGGGCATTTACCGCTACACAAACACTGGTGCTGAGCCCAGAGGGGCTTGAGGCCGTCATGACGCTGCGTAACGACGGCAGCAACGATATGCCTGCCGGTGGTGGCTTTCACCCATACTTCGTTCGCACGCCGGGCATGCATGTACGGTTCATCGCCGAGACGATGTGGCCAACCGATGCCGGTGAGGTCGCCATCCGTAGCGAGCCGATCACGGCGCGCGAAGATTTCAGCAATGCACGTGCATTGCCAGGCGACGCCCTCAGCGTCTACTACAGCAACTGGCAGCGACAGGCCGTCGTGTCACGCGCCGACGGGGCAACGCTCACGTTGCGCGCCGACGATCCCCTCGATCATTTCATCCTGCATGCGCCGAGTGGGCAGCCTTACTTCTGTATGGAGCCGGTCTCGCACGTGGCGGATGCGGTCAATCTGGCCGAGCAGGGCTGCAAGGGGACAGGGCTACGCGTTTTGATGCCCGGCCAGACGCTGCGCTTGCGCATGCAATTGCGCATCGAGGCCACTGTTAGCTGACCTCGGTGAAGTGGCGCACCGCGCAGCGCGGTGCGCTTCAACCCTGATTACGGTATCGACCGGCCGCGGCTAGTTGCGGCTTGATCCGCTTCGACAGCCGGGTCATGACGATATGCGAACTGATTCGTTGGCGGCCCGGCATAAGTCCGTAGCATTGCCCTGAAAGGGGAGCAGATTGACCAGCATGGCGTCTTTGTGCATCCAGCAAACCGTCATGGGGTCATCGTGAGCAGTCCAGTCAATCCGTCATCGCTGTCTTCGCAGTCTGGCTGGCAATCTGGCCAGGCGATCACAGGTGTTCGCTTCCGGCTCAACCCGTTGCTCAAGGCGCGCCTCGGTTTTGTGGCGGCGTGGGCGGCATTTTTGCTTGTCTTGTTTGTGCTGCCGCAGCCAGAGGGGCTGTCGCCTGCGGGGCGTGCCACCTTGGCCGTGGTGGCCTGGGCTGCCGTGATCTGGATGAGCGAAGCGGTGCCGGTGGGGGTGAGCGGCATTCTCATTCCAGCCTTGCTGGTGCTTGCGCACGCCGTCACACCCTTCTCCAAGGCCGCCAGCGGCTTCGCCACACCGGTAGTGTTCCTGTGCCTGACTGCGTTCCTCTTCTCGTCGATTATGCAGGGCGCGGGGCTGGACCGCCGCATTGCGCTGTGGCTGCTCGATAAGCTCAAGACCAGCACCGCCAATGGCGTGATCTGGTCGATGTTTGCCATCAACTTTGTGCTGAGCTTTCTGGTGCCGGCGGCCAATGCGCGTGCGGCGGCGCTGCTGCCGGTGGTCAATGGCATCGCCGATCTGTTTGGCGACACGCCGCGCGAGCGTAGCGCCAAGAAGGCCATCGTCATCCAGTCGCTGGTCTATGGCTCGATGATCAGCGGTATGTGCATCCTGACCGCGCACTTGCCTAACCTGGTCATTGTGGGCTTGCTGCAGAAGCAGCTCGGCCTGCATCTGTCCTATCTCGACTGGTTCAAACTGCAGTGGCCCTACCTGGGCATGTTCGTGCTGACGCAACTGTGGGTGCAGTTCTACTTCAAGTCGCGCGCCGTGCGTCTGCCCGGCGGCACTGCCGCGATTGCGGCTGAGCGTGCCGCGTTGCCGCCGGCAGGCGGTCATGCCAAGGCCATTCTGCTGGTGTTCGCGGCGGTGGCTGTGCTATGGGCCACCGAGTCGTGGCACGGCCAGCCTTCCGAGATCGTGGCACTGCTCGGTCTGGCGGCGTTGTTCGTGCCGGGGTTGACCGGGCTGGGCTGGAAGGACATTCAGAACCGTACGATCTGGGGCACGTTCTTTCTGCTGGCGGGTGCGCTCAGCCTGTCTGCGGCCATCAGCGAGACCGGCCTTGCACCGTGGGTGGCCGACTGGTTGTATCGCTTTGCGCAAGGCCACCCGTGGTGGCTGGCGCTTCTGATCGTGATGATCGGCACGCACGTGGCGCGGCTCGCCATGCTTTCCAACGTGGCTGCCGTCACCATGATCGCCCCCATCATGCTGGCGCTCGCGCCCAAACTGGGGCTGCATCCCGTGGCCTTCACGCTGCTGGTGTGCGATAGCGACAGCTTTGCCTACATCCTCCCCACGCAGATCACCGCCGCCGTGGTCGCCTACAGCAGCGGCACCTTCACCACCGCGGATTACGCAAAGGTGGGTGTGGTGTCCGTGCTGATCGGCATTGTCTATGGCGTGTTCGTGATGGCGCCGTGGTACGCGCATCTCGGCATGCCCGTATGGGACGCGGGTGCACCGTGGCCTTTCCATTGATCGGAGTCTTCCATGAACGACCGAGCATCCCCGGCGTTGGGCTATGCCGCCCTGCGGGAGCGGCTGGGCGAGCATTACGCGCCCGCTGGCCTGTATGAAAAGAACAAGGCGTTGCCGTTTGCTGGCCGGGCCACCTGCTCGGTGAGCCGGCTGGAGGCGGGCGAGTGGGCCGAGATCCTGATCGACTATGAAGTCGGAGCCTCGGGCATTGCCGACGGCGCGTGGCTGAAAACCACTTTCAAGTTCTATTCCGACTGGGCGCTGTTTCAGACCACCGACCCGACCGGCGCCAACTACCTCAGTGCCGAATACCAAGCCGGCTCATTGGTGCCAGGACAAAGCCCTGCGACCGTTCAGGCGCTGGGTGTGCGCTTCGAGCAGAAGGGCCACGAGCGGCCGTTCCAAAAGGCGATCATCGTCGACGTGCTCGACGGCTACCTGAACGCGGGTGACCACATCCTGATCCGCCTGGGCGACCGGCGGCGCGGCGGGCCCGGCACGCGTGTGCAGACCTTCATCGAAGACAGCTTTCGTTTCCGCTTGTACGTTGACCCGCTGGGTACCTCGCGCTTTGTGGCCGTGCCAGGCGATGTGGTGATCGACATCCACGCGGGACAGCCCGCACAGGTGTTGCTCCAGGCGCCGCGCTTTGCTCGGCCGGGCACGCCACTGTCGGTGCGCACGTCATTGCACGACCGGTGGGGAAACATCAGTTCGAATGTGGGCGGTGCGATCCGCGTGACGGCCTGGGATGGCGATACGCCTGTGCATCAGCGCGACTACCCGGTACCGGAGGGCGGTTGGGCCACGCTCGGCATCGATGACTTGCCCACGGGCACCGGCACGCTTCGACTGGAGGCCGTCTTGCTGAACGCGCCCCACGTGAGCAAGGGCACCGCCTGGTTGTCGATCTTCGATGCACCCAACGCGCCGCGCGCGTTCTATGCAGACCTGCACGTGCACGCCCACGACACCGTCGGCACCAACAGCCCTGCATACAACGCCGCCTACGCGCGCGACATCGGCGGCATTGATGTGTTCGGCTACACCGTCAACGACTTCCAGATCACCGATGCCAACTGGAAGCTCGGGCTGGATGCCGTGAACACCTTCAATGAGCCGGGCCGCTTTGTCGCGTATCCGGTGCAGGAGTGGTGCGGCAGCTCCACCGCCGGCGGTGACCACAACGTCGTTTTCCTCGGCGATGAAACGCCGGGCTTCCCCTACAACGCGCGCGGCGAGCACAACCGCACGCTGGTGTGGAATGAAGACATGAAGGGCAGCGCCGCAGAACTTGGCCGCTGGCCGATCGAGGAACTGTGGGACGCGTACATCGACGCACCGGAGCAGCACTTGATCATGCCGCACGTGGGCGGGCGCCGTTATATCCCGGACTGGCATCACCCGCAGCTCGAGCGGCTCGTGGAGATCGCCTCCAGTTGGGGGCACTTCGACTGGCTGTACCGTGACGTGATCGCGCGCGGTTACCAGCTCGGCGTGGCCGCCAGCGGCGATGAGCATCGCGGGCGGCCCGCTGGTGGTGCGCCCGGTGTGCAGGTGTTCGGTGTGCGTGGCGGCCTGACGGGTGTGCTGGCTGAGCGGCTCGACCGCCAATCGATTGGCCGAGCCCTGCGTGCACGCCACACCTGGGCCAGCACTGGTGAACACACGGCGCTGCTGGTACGCAGCGGCAAGCATATCCAGGGCGACGCCTTTACACATCAAGGCCCCGCGCGCTTTGACTACCGGTTCCTGGGCCAGGCCGGCTGGGAATACCTCGCCGCGTATGACCACACCGGCCTGATCTGGGAGCGCAACCTGCATCAGGAAGCCGGCTTCTCCGATCGGCTGATTCGCATACGCTGGGGCGGCGCCCGCATCCGGGATCGCTACCGCTGGGCTGCCTGGCAGGGGCGCATCCGCATTCTCAACGGCACCATCCACCGTTTTGGCGGCCATGGCTTCGAGCACCTGGAGGAATCCTGCTGGCGAGAAGGCACCACCGACATCGGCTTTCGCAGCGACACCTATGGCGATGCCGACAGCGTCGAGATCGACATCGGCAACCTCGCCGCCGCGCGGATCGTAATCGAAGGACACATCGACAGCTACATCAAGGTCGGAGATCCGCTGCAGCGCAATCCGTTTGCCCATGCGCCGGATTTCCACTGGGAGATCAGTGGGGCCGAATTGCTTGCCAAGGACGGGTTGCGCCTTGAGCTCGGCGGTACCGAGCTGTTCATTGCGGTGGAGCGGCTTACTGAGCGGCCCTTGCCAGTCGACGTGAGCGGGGCTCTGGAGGTCGAGCCGGTCAACGGACCATTTGGCTTCCGGCCGGTGTACTTCCACGGGCGGGAGCGGGGCGACCAGAAGGTGTGGTCGTCAGCGCAGTTCGTATCGTTTGTGGCAGAGGCGGAATAGCGGCGCGCTACCCGGACATGGATCTGCACGGATCCATGTCTTCGCGATGGAAATTGCAGAAATGAAAAAGGCCCGACAGTTGCCTGTCGGGCCTTTCATATTCTGGTGGGGCGTGAGTGACTCGAACACTCGACCTACGGATTAAGAGTCCGCTGCTCTACCAACTGAGCTAACGCCCCCGCGAAGAAATGAGACTATATCAACCTTTTTTGGATCGCGCTAGTCCTTTGTGCGATTTTTTTTACGAATCGTCCGAGCGCAGGCTCGCGTGGCTGTGTAGCGCGTCGATAAATTGCGTCAGGCCGTGCGTCGGATGCTTGTCGCGATGGCGCACGATAAGCAATGGACGAGCGATGCGAGGCAAGTCGCTCTGTACCTCGACCAGCCGGCCGTCGCGCAGCGCATCGGCCACCACGTGGCGTGAGAGGCAACTGATGCCGTAGCCTGCCGCTACCGTACGTTGAATCGCCTCCGAGTGCCCGAGTTCGAGTGCCACATGCAGGGGCCCGACGACCGAGGCAATGCGGCTGTCGATCAACTCCCGTGTGCCAGAGCCCGGTTCGCGCATCAGCCAGCTGGCTTCGCGCAGTGCCGCGTGTGAAACGGGCCCTTGCGCGAGTGGATGCCGCGGCGCCGCGACGATCACCATCTCGTCGTCGAACCACGTTTCGATTTCCAGTGCTTCTCCACGACATGTGCCTTCGATCAGGCCGATGTCCACCTCGAAGCGCTGCACTGCATCGACCACGTCCTGCGTGTTGCCGATCAGCACGTCGAGCTGGCTGTCGGGGGCGATCTGCTGCCGGAAGCTCGCGAGCAGGGCAGGCAGCACGTAGTTGCCGATCGTGCTGCTGGCGGCCAGCTTCAGGCGCACGTTGGGCTGCACGGTGGCGTGCTCCAGGGCGCCGGCGTGGTCGAGCAGGGCTTGGGCTTGTGGCAGCAGTTGCCGCCCCAGCGCATTCAGATGGAGGCGTCGTGCGTGCCGGTCGAACAGTGGGTGCCCGAGCGCTGATTCCAGTTCGGCCAGCGCCGCGCTCACCGCCGACTGCGATAGGCCGAGTTGCTCGCCGGCAGCAGTGGTGGTCTCGCACTGCGCGATGGCGGCAAAGACAGCCCATTGGCGCAGCGTGACACGGGGAGCCTTTTTATCCATAAAACTGGTCATTCTTAGAAAAATTACCCGTTTCACATGTTATCACGTGCCGCATATCGTTATGCGTATAGCGAATAAGCAAGGCGGATGTGATGACAATTGCACAGAAACAGTTGCCCCCCCAGGGTGTGGTGTCCGGGTTTGATGGCCGCACTCTGCTGAGCGTGGGGGTGTTGTTCGGATGCGCTGGGGTGGCGGTGGTGCTCGGTGGAATGGGCTGGGCGAGCCACCTGGGTTTGAGCGCGCTGACGTTGGCCATCCTGCTCGGCATGGTGATGGGGCATGTGCCGGGGCACCAGCGGTGGCTGACGCCCGGCGCGATTCAGTTTGCGCGCCACACGCTGTTGCGTGCCGGGGTGATTCTTTATGGGGCCCGGCTGACGCTGGCGCAGATTCATGATCTGGGCGCTTCCGGCGTGGCGATTCCGCTGCTGGTGCTGGCGCTGACCATGCTGGCCGGCACCTGGATCGGCACGCGCTGGTTCGGCCTTGCCCGCACGCAGGCCGTGCTCGTGGCAGCGGGCAGCGCTGTGTGTGGTGCGGCGGCGGTGCTGGCTGTGGCGCCGGCAGTCAAGGCGCAACCGCGTGAGACGGCCGTAGCGATTGCGAGTGTGGTGCTGTTCGGCACCGTCGGCATCTTCCTGTATCCGTGGCTTTACGCGCTGTTGGCGCATGCGGGCATGGCAGTGACGCCGGAACACTTTGGCGTCTACATCGGTTCGACGATGCATGAGGTTGCGCAAGTGATTGCGGCTGCGAAGCCGCTGGGTGACGACGCCACCAATGCGGCGGTCGTCAGCAAGATGGTGCGTGTGCTGGCACTGGCGCCGCTGCTGGTGGTGCTGGCTTGCACGACGCCCGCTGCCGATGATGGTGCCGTCTCCACGCAATCCCGTGAGGGTGCGCTGCGCAAGGCTGCAGGTCACGCATGGAAGGCGATGCCGTGGTTTGCGGTCGGTCTGCTCGGCGTGACGCTGCTGAACTCGGCAGGTGCGATTCCGGCCGCATGGCACGCCCCGATCGACGCGATCGACACGGCGATGCTGGCCTGCGCGATGTTCGCCATCGGCACGCAGACGCATGTGCCGATGCTGCTGAAGTCCGGTGTGCGCCCGCTGCTGTGTGCGGCCGTGCTGTGGGTCGGGTTGGTGGTGGGTGGCGCACTGATCAACGTTGGCGTGCGCTGGCTGATGGGCTGATCTCGACACCTGAGGCCGGGCGCGTAGAGGCTGCAGATGCGCTTCCATGGCGCGCAAGTCGCACCTGAATCGCGACTTGCGCGCCGCGCCTTTTCATTCGCGAGAGGCGGCCTAGTATGAAGTCCTGTCTGACTGCTGTAGACGAGGGCTTCATCATGCAACCGCATCCCGTGGTTTCAAGAGACGAATGGCTCATCAAGCGTCGTGAATTGCTGACGCGAGAGAAAGAGGCGATCCACCTGCGCGACGCCATCAACGCTGAGCGCCAGGCACTGCCGTGGGTGAGGGTCGATGCGCAGTACGTGTTCGATACGCCGGATGGCAAGAAGACGCTGGCTGAGCTGTTCGACGGACGCAGTCAGTTGGTGGTCTATCACTTCATGCTCGGGCCGGGCTGGGAAGCGGGCTGCCCCGGATGCTCGTTTCTCTCAGATCATCTAGGCGGCATGCTGCCGCATCTGAATCATCACGATGTGACACTGGTCGCCGTGTCGCGTGCACCGATGGAGGCGATCGCCGCCTACAAGATACGCATAGGCTGGCATTTTCCGTGGGTGTCCTCGTTCGGCACCACGTTCAACCACGACTACCGCGTGAGCTTCTCGCCCGAAGAGTTGGCGAGCGGGGCAGTCGACTACAACTACACTGCCACCCCAAGCGCCGAGGCCCACGACGAGTTGCCTGGCATGAGCGCGTTCTACAAGGACGAGGCCGGCAACGTGTTCCACACGTACTCGACTTACGCGCGTGGATTGGAAGACATGGTTGGCACGTTGCTGCTGCTCGATCGTGCGCCGCTGGGTCGCAACGAGACCGGCCCTATGTCATGGGTACGCCGTCACGATGAATACGACGACGCACCGAAGGCGCACGCGTGCCACGCTTCGTGAGGCAGCGGGAGCAAGAAAAAGAAGAGAAGGGGATTGGTGCCCGAGGCCGGGATCGAACCGGCACGCGCCGGTGAGGGCGCAGCGGATTTTAAGTCCGCGGTGTCTACC
>NZ_JAELUI010000136.1 GCF_016429285.1 Ralstonia sp. ASV6 | reverse complement strand
TACCAGGCCTGGGCGACATCCGCGCCCAGATATTGGCGGCGCAGCGCAGCGCGGGCGCCGATCTGTTGCCGCAGCGTGGCAAGGATTTCGGGATGCTGTTGGACCTGCTCAAGGCTCGGTTTGCTGCGGCTGGTATCGCCTTGTGTGGCCAGCGCCTTGCGATAGGCGAGATAGCGCTGCAGCAGCGATTGCGCCTCTGACAGCGCGGGGCTGACCAGCTTGGCGCGCATGTGCGCCTCGGCCATCGCCATGCGTTGCGCCTCGGGCACTGAGGCAGGCACGTCGAGAAAGTAATCGAACACCGCGCGGTTGGCGGCTTCCAGGATGAGATGGCCGCTTGCATCGACGCGCAGGCCGTCGGGCGCCTGCGTATCGGCCAGCTCCGTGGGGGTTGCCGCGGGGCTGGCGACTTCGCTCTTGATGCTGCCGATATAGGCGCCGGATCGCGGCGCCGCCTGGGGCGGTTCGGCGGCCGGGGGGGCATCACCGGTGGTGTGCCACCAGTAGACGCCCCCGGCAACGGCGATTGCCACCAACACTGCCCCGATGAACGTCGTGGGCTGCATGGATTGCACGGGTTGTGATTTGCCCTTCATGACGATGTGCGTGTTGGTGACAACGGATTACAGCCCAGCCGTCTTTAGCCGATTGGCCTGGGTGCGGATCACCGCCACCGGATCCGCCGCACCCCAGCCGATCAGGCCGAGCAACTGGTTGACCTCGTCGAGGTGATTCCAAGCATAGTCGGTCGACAGCACCTGCCCGAACTTGGCGCTACACACCGAGACCAGCCCATCGTTGGTGCCCGAGCCGCGCGCCTGCATGACACCGCCGCTGAAAACCAGCACCGGATCGAACAGATCGAGGATGTTGGTGGCCGTCGAGCGGCCTGTCCACGAATACAACTTCTGCACGTTGCCGTTGCGCACGTCGGTGGCGCTGCCGGTGTTGCAGCCGCTGGCCAGGCCTGCGCTCGGGAAGGTCTTGTTGAAATCCGCCGCGCCCGCGGTGGAGAGGATATGCAATGCGGCAAAACCGTTCTGCGGGTTGCTGGCACCGTTGAACCAGCCGAGTACTGAGCCGAACACATTGGCACCCAGGTTCACAAGAGCCTTGAAGGGCTCCGGCGTGGCTTCGACAAAGTCGGCAAATTCCGAGCCCTTGTGCGGCGTGCCGATGGTGGTGACAGACGCCACCAGGTTGGGCGCCACAGCGGCCGCGTAGCGCGAGGTCAGGCCGCCCTGGCTGTGGCCGATGAGGTTGACCTTGGCCGCACCGGTGGTGGCCAGCACGGCGCGGATCTGGCTGAGCAGTTGCTCGCCGCGCACGGTTTCATCGTTGAAGGCGGACACGTCGGCCACATAGACGTTGGCACCGTTGGCGCGCAGGTCTTCGGGGATCTGGTACCAGTAGTCCACCACGCCCAGGAACTTGCTGGTGCCAGAGAGGCCGTGCACCAGCACGATCGGGTATTGGGTGGCGGCGTACGTGCTGGCGGCCTGGGCCGGTGCAGCGGCAGTCAGGGCGAGGGCGGATGCGGCCAACGTCGTGGCCAAGGCGGCGGCTGCAGTGCGCGTGCGCAAGATGCCGCGCGCTGATTTGTACACAGCATGGAGCTGGGGCGTCTGTGACATTCGGTTGTCTCCTGAATGATGGATGAGTGGTCGACCTCTGCGGGTCGATCGCCCTCCGTTATCCGAAGTGCGCATTCCACCGTCAACCGAATTGGAGGATTGGCTCTAATGCTGCGCCGCCGCGTGCGCAGACAAAAACCGGAGGGCAAGCCTCCGGTTCTTTAGGATGCGATGCAGCAACGTCGCTACTCTTCTTGAAACGCTTCCTCGCGTTTGCGGCGGATGGCGGGCAGCGCCACCAGCAGCACGAGGATCACCGCCGCGATCAGCAGCCCCAGCGACAGCGGCCGCGTGACGAAGGTGGAGAGATCGCCGCGTGAGAGCTGCAGCGCACGGCGGAAGTTCTCCTCCATCATCGGCCCCAGCACAAAGCCGAGCAGCATCGGTGCCGGCTCGCAGCGCAGTTTCACGAACAGGTAACCCAGCAACCCGAAGACGGCCGTCTGGAAGATGTCGAAGGTGGTGTTCGATACGGAATACACGCCAATGCAGCAAAACACCAGGATGGCCGGATACAGGAAGCGGTAGGGTACCTTCAACAGGCGCACCCACACGCCGATCATCGGTAGGTTCAGCACGATCAGCATCAGGTTGCCGATCCACATCGAGGCAATCAGGCCCCAGAACAGCGCGGGGTTGCTGGTCATCACCTGCGGACCCGGCTGGATGTTGTGGATGGTCATGGCACTCACCATCAGTGCCATGACGGCGTTGGGCGGGATACCCAGCGTGAGCAGTGGAATGAATGAGGTTTGCGCGGCCGCGTTGTTGGCCGATTCCGGGCCAGCTACGCCCTCGATGGCACCTTTGCCAAATTCGTGCGAGTACTTCGACGCTTTCTTCTCGAGCGAGTACGACGCAAACGAGGCAAGTGTGGCACCGCCGCCAGGCAGGATGCCGAGCGCCGAGCCCAGCGCCGTGCCGCGCAGCACGGCAGGAATCATGCGCTTGAAGTCCTCGCGGCTGGGCCAGAGGTTTCTCACATGGTTGACGAACGTCTCGCGGTGCTCCTTCTGTTCAAGGTTGACGATGATCTCGGTAAAGCCAAACAACCCCATGGCCACGGAGACAAAGTTCAGCCCATCCGCCAACTCCGGGACGTCGAACGAATAGCGTGCCACGCCTGAGCCGACGTCCGTGCCGACCAGGCCAAGCAGAATGCCGAGAATGATCATGGCCAGGGCTTTCGGCAATGATCCGGAGGCCAGCACGACTGCGCCCACCAGGCCCAACACCATCAGAGAGAAATACTCTGCCGCTCCAAAGTGGAACGCGATCTCCGACAGGGGTTTGGCAAACGCGGCCAGGATCACGGTGGCGACGCAGCCTGCAAAGAATGAACCAATGCCAGCCGTTGCGAGTGCAACCCCAGCGCGACCGCGACGCGCCATTTGATAGCCATCGATCGTCGTGACCACGGAAGATGACTCACCGGGCAGATTGACCAGAATGGCCGTGGTGGACCCGCCGTACTGGGCGCCGTAGTAGATGCCTGCAAGCATGATGAGCGCGGCAACCGGCGGCAGGCTGTAGGTCGTTGGCAGGAGCATCGCGATGGTCGCGATGGGGCCAATGCCCGGCAGTACGCCAATCAACGTGCCGAAGATACATCCGATCAGCGCATAGATGAGGTTCTGCAGCGAAAGCGCTGTCGAGAAGCCGAGTGCAAGATTGGCAAAGAGATCCATACCGCGGGCTCCTCAGGAAACGAAGGCAGGCCACATCGCGAGTTGCAGATTCAACAGCCAGACGAAGGTCCCCCAGCCGATGATCACCATGACGATCGCGGTGGCGAGGGCGCCCCGCCAGCCGAATTCGTGACTGGCGAGGCTGGAGATCATGACCAGCGCCACCACCGAAAACACAAGCCCCAGCGGCTGCAGCAGCAACCCGAACAGCACCACCGAGCCGAGAATCCACAGCAGCGTCTTGATGTCCCAGCGCGGGATACGGTCTGCCACGCCCTTGCGCGACAGCGATTGCACGACCACCACCACACCCAGCAGCACCAGCACGATGCCCAGCCAGAACGGGAAGTAGCCGGGGCCCATGGAGGCCGTCGTGCCCATGCGGTAGCCGCGCGCCAGGACGGCGAACGCCGTGCCCGCAACGATGAACATGACGCCCGACGCAAAGTCCTGGTGACTGCGGATCACCGGGCGGCGCTGTGGATCGTTTTGCAAGATGGGTCTCCTTCTGTCGGCATGCGGCGCATCGCTTTGCGGGTGGCCGAACGGCGGCAAAGCGGCGACCAAGTGTGCACGCTAAGCAGAGCGGCTTTCAAGCACCTTGCAGGGGGAGGCAGGTCGCGCGGCGGCCCGGCGGGGCGCATGGGCAGACGGTTCAGGGTTTGTCCCTAACCGCGGGAGGGCGGGAGCGTGCGGGCCGCGCAGCGCTGTCGCGGCCCATTGCGATTGCGAACTACATGCCGATGCCGCGCGCCATCAGCACAGCCGCCAGCGGAATGAAGATGATCAGGTGCGATTCGATCATGACCCAGCGGCGCGTCTTGGCGATCTCCGACGGCGGTGGCACGAAGTCGGGCAGCGTCTTGCCTTGCTTGTTCCACCGCAGGATGGTGACCGTGGGCATGATCGACAGCAGCCCAACGAGGATGAACAAGCCAACCTTGATGTGGAACACCGGGTTGTGGACATAAAACGCGTAGCCCTTGGCGCCGTAGATCACGCGCAGGCTGCCGGTAATCAGCACCGCCAGCGCCGCGAAGCCGAAGACGGCGTCATAGCGTGCCAGGCGCTTGCGGATTTCAGGCGTCATGTCCGGCCGCAGCACCACGGCTTCGGCGGTGAGGAAGACGATCAGCGTGAAGATCGAGATGTAATGCAGGTAAGCCAGCAACGCATCGAGCCACATGGTGACCTCGTCAGGGTGGGGGAACCGGGGTGAGCAATGATCGGCGCGGGCATCAGATCACGCCGCGTGTGCGCAGTGCCTCGATCTGGTCGGCGCTCAGGTCCAGCACGTCGCGCAGCACCGCTTCGGTGTGCTCGCCCAGCAGCGGCGGGTGGCTCGCGGCCTTCGGTGGCGTGACGCTCATCTTGACGGGACTGCCGACCAGCTTGACGGTGCCGGCGCTCGGGTGGGGCAGGTCGACCCGCAGACCGCGCGCCTGCACCTGCTCGTTGTCGAACACCTCGTGGAGATCGTTGATCGGGCCGCAGGGCACGCCGGCGGCTTCGAGCTTGTCGATCCATTCGCCTTTGCTGAACCGTTTGACCATCTCCGCCAGAATCGGCACCAGCAGATCACGGTTGGCTACGCGCTGCGGGTTGGTGGCGAAGCGCGGGTCGTCGGCCAGTTCGGGCATCCCGCCGGCTTCGACAAAGCGGCGGAACTGCCCATCGTTGCCGACCGCCACGATGATCCAACCATTCGATGCCTGGAAGGTCTGATACGGCACGATGTTCGGATGTGCGTTGCCCCAGCGCTTGGGTGCTTGGCCGCTCGCCAGGTAATTGGTGTTCATGTTGGCCAGCATGGCGACTTGCACGTCGAGCAGCGCCATGTCGATGTACTGGCCCTCGCCGGTGCGGTCCCGATGCGCGAGCGCGGCCAGCACGGCCACGGTGGCGTACATGCCGGTCATTAAATCGGAGATGGCCACGCCGGCCTTCTGCGGGCCGCCGCCAGGCAGGTCGTCGCGCTCGCCGGTCAGGCTCATGAAGCCGCCCATGCCTTGCACGATGAAGTCGTAGCCGGCGCGCGCGGCGTAAGGGCCGGTCTGGCCGAAACCGGTGATGGAGCAATAGATCAGGTCCGGCTTGATGGCCTTGAGCGACTCATAGTCGAGCCCATACTTCTTGAGCTGGCCGACCTTGTAGTTCTCCAGCACCACATCCGCATGCGCGGCGAGCTTGCGGATGATGTCCTGGCCCTCTGGCGTGCTGATGTCAACGGTAATCGAGCGCTTATTGCGGTTGGCAGCCAGGTAGTACGCGGCCTCGGCGGTGTTTTGCCCAGCTTCGTCTTTCAGCCAGGGCGGGCCCCAGGTGCGGGTGTCGTCGCCTGCGCCCGGGCGCTCCACCTTGATGACGTCGGCGCCAAAATCGGCGAGGTTTTGCGCGCACCACGGGCCGGCAAGCACGCGCGTGAGATCGAGAACACGGAGATGGCTGAGAGCGCCCATGGATAACGAATCTGCACAATCGGAACGCGTGCACTGTACACCACGCCCCGGCGGCCCCGCAGGCCCATGCGACGAATAGGGGCGAATGGGGCATGAACCCCGTATAATCAACGGTTTGCACTAATCCAAGGCGCTCAGGGGCGGGATGCTCCAAGGCGCAATGCTGACACCGGCACCCCGCGACATGAAAGCCTCCGATATCCGCCAAAAATTCCTGACCTTCTTTGAGGGCAAGGGCCACACCGTGGTGCGCTCTTCGCCGCTGGTGCCGGGCAACGACCCGACGCTGCTGTTCACCAACTCCGGCATGGTGCAGTTCAAGGACGTGTTTCTCGGCACCGACAAGCGCCCGTACGTGCGCGCGGCCTCCGTGCAGCGCTGCCTGCGCGCCGGCGGCAAGCACAACGACCTGGAAAACGTTGGCTACACCGCGCGCCACCACACGTTCTTCGAGATGCTCGGCAACTGGTCGTTCGGCGACTACTTCAAGCGCGACGCACTCGTGTGGGCGTGGGAGCTGCTGACCCAGGAATACAAGCTGCCGGCCGACAAGCTGTGGGCAACCGTCTATCAAACCGATGACGAGGCCTACGACATCTGGACCAAAGTGATTGGCCTGCCGCCCGAGCGTGTCGTGCGCATTGGCGACAACAAAGGCGCGCCGTACGCCTCCGACAACTTCTGGCAGATGGCCGAAACCGGCCCGTGCGGCCCGTGCTCGGAAATCTTCTACGACCACGGCCCGGACGTGTGGGGCGGCCCCCCGGGAAGCCCGGAAGCCGATGGCGACCGCTACATCGAGATCTGGAACAACGTGTTCATGCAGTTCGACCGCCAGCTCGATCCGGCCACCGGCGAATACACGCTGACCCCGCTGCCCGCACCGTGCGTGGATACCGGCATGGGCATGGAGCGTCTGGCTGCCATCCTGCAGCACGTGCACAGCAACTACGAGATCGACCTGTTCCAGGCGCTCATCGCTGCGGCTTCGCGTGAGACCAACACCAAGGATCTGTCGAACAACTCGCTGCGCGTGATTGCCGACCACATCCGCGCGTGCTCGTTCCTGATCGTCGACGGCGTGATCCCGGGCAATGAAGGCCGCGGCTACGTGCTGCGCCGGATCATCCGCCGCGCCATCCGCCACGGCTACAAGTTGGGGTGCCGCGCCGCGTTCTTCCACAAGCTGGTGGACGACCTCGTGGCGCAGATGGGCGAGGCGTATCCGGAACTGCGCGACGCGCGCGACCGCGTGGTCGAGGTGCTGCGCACGGAAGAAGCCCGCTTCTTCGAGACCATCGAGCACGGCATGTCGATTCTCGACAGCGCGCTGGGCGAGTTGAAGGCCAACAACCAGGATGGGAAACAGCGGATGCTCGACGGCGAACTCGCCTTCAAGCTGCACGACACCTACGGCTTCCCGCTGGACCTGACGCAAGACGTCTGCCGCGAGAACGACGTGATCGTCGACGAAGCTGCCTTTGACGCCGCCATGAACCGCCAGCGCGAGCAGGCGCGCGCCGCCGGCAAGTTCAAGATGGCCGCCGGCACGCTCGACTACACCGGCGACAAGACCACCTTCCACGGCTACGACCAGCTCGTGCGCGAAACCGCGCGCGTGACGGCGCTGTTCGTCGATGGTGCGTCGGTCAAGGAAATGCACCCGGGCCAGACCGGCGTGGTGGTGCTCGACCACACGCCGTTCTATGCGGAATCTGGTGGCCAGGTTGGCGACCAGGGCACGCTCAAGGCCGCCACCGTCTGGTTTGACGTGGCCGATACGCTCAAGGTGCAGCCGGAAGTCTTCGGCCACCACGGCGAGTTGCGCACCGGCGTGCTGAAGGTCGGCGATGCCGTGGCTGCGGAAGTGGACGCCGTGCGCCGTGCGCGCACCATGCGCAATCACTCGGCAACCCACCTGATGCACAAGGCGCTGCGCGAGGTGCTGGGCAGCCACGTGCAGCAGAAGGGCTCGCTGGTGGATGCCGACAAGACCCGCTTCGACTTCTCGCACAACGCGCCGATGACGCCGCTGCAGATCCGCGAAGTGGAAGCGCGCGTCAACGCCGAGATTTTCGCCAACGCCGCTACCAGCGCCCAACTCATGGGCTTTGACGATGCGGTCAAGAACGGCGCGATGGCGTTGTTTGGCGAGAAGTACGGCGACGAAGTGCGCGTGCTGTCGATCGGCACGTCGAAGGAACTTTGCGGCGGCACCCACGTGGCGCGCACCGGTGACATCGGCCTGTTCAAGATCGTGGGCGAATCGGGTGTGGCAGCCGGCATCCGCCGCGTGGAGGCCATCACCGGCGACAACGTGCTGCACTACCTGCAGACGCTCGACACGCGCATCAACGAAGCTGCTGCCGCACTGCGTGCGCAGCCATCGGAGCTGACGCAGCGTATCGGCCAGGTGCAGGACCAGGTCAAGACGCTGGAGAAGGAACTGGAGCGCCTGAAGTCGAAGCTGGCCGCAAGCCAGGGCGACGAGCTGGTGAGCCAAGCCGTGGACGTGGCGGGCATCAAGGTGTTGGCCGCCAAGCTGGATGGCGCCGATGCCAAGACGCTGCGCGAGACCATGGACAAGCTCAAGGACAAGCTGCAGACCGCGGCCATCGTGCTGGGCAGCGTGAGCGACGGCAAGGTTGCGCTGATCGCAGGCGTGACGGCCGATGCTACCGCCAAGGTCAAGGCGGGCGAGCTGGTCAACTTTGTCGCCCAGCAGGTCGGCGGCAAAGGCGGTGGCCGCCCGGACATGGCTCAAGCAGGTGGCACCGAGCCCGACAACCTGCCGCAGGCGCTGGCGGGTGTGGTCGCATGGGTGCAGCAGAAGGTGTGATGTAACGCTGCCAACCTGATGCGCTGAACGGCGCGCGTTCCCGGCAACGGGGCGCGCGCCGTTTTGTTTTGAGCCCCTCAGCGGACTACGTGAGCGGCGGTGCGCAAGACGGGAGGCGCCAGCATGAAGACACGCAGCCGCTCGTTCCTGTCACCGGGGCGGGCGCCGGACCAGAACGGTATCCATTCGCTGCCGGGCGTTCGTGCGTGTGTGTGGCTGTCCTGGAGGATCAGCCAGCGGCAGGTGTGGGTCGACGACTGCGCCAGCGGACGGTGCAGGATGCCGGTGAAGTAGTGCAGCATCGGCGCCTCGGATTCTCCCAGATGCAGGCTTGCCATGCAGTCGTCTGCGCGCCATGCCGGGGCCAGCTTGCTGCTGAGGCTGTCGAACACCGAGCGATAGCTCTTGGCCTCGTCCAGCCAGGGCAGCAGCAGGGTGGCGACCAACCCCCACCCCACAAGGGCGCCGGCCGCCCAGGACAGCGCGCCGCGCCATACCCCGGCCCGCCGCAGATGTGGCAGCAGGCGCAGCCATCCGATCGTGAGCACCAGCGCGGCGCCCATCAGCCAGGGTTCGATAGGCATGGTCCAGTCGACCGGCAACCAGCGGTCGAGCCAGCGCACGCCTGCGCGCGAGGTGTTCTCCGTCATGACGGCCCACAGCAGCCACGCCAGCAGCGCGATGCCGCCAAACAATACCCGGCTGACGTAGTCCCATCCGACATGCAGACGCATTGGCAGTCGCGCGATTGCCTGCTGGCCGAGCAGTGCCAGCGGCACGATGAAGGGCAGCAGGTAGAGCGGGCGTGCCGTCGCCGAGACCTGCAGCGCGAGCAGCCCGACACCCGCGAAGATGACCGGCAGGGCGACGCGCGGCGTCCGCCACTCGCGCCACGCGCCGCAGGCCAATGCGAGCAATGCAAGCGGGCCCGCGGGAAAGCCGATGGTCAGCAGCGTGTGCCAGACGTAGAACGGGTCGTCGTTCTCCGCGCCCAGCACCGGCACGGAAAAACCCAGGAAGCGGCCGATGTTGTTGTCCCAGAACCAGACGTGGAACAGGTCAGGGGCGCGCAGATAGAACAACGTTGGCCAGATCGTGGCGAAGGGCAGGAACACCAGCGCCGCGGTAGCGAGCCGGCGTGCGAACACGCGGCTGCGGCAGGCCGGAAACAGCACGCACGCCCCGACCAGCGTGATGCAGAACACCAGCGGAATGAACACGCCTTTTGCCAACAGTGCGATCCCCATGCCCACGCCGAGCCACACTGCGGAGCTGCGCCTGTGCGCCCTGGGCTGCACGCATTCGAACAACCCGCAGAAGCCGATGGCGGTGCCGGCCAGCAGAGCCACGTCGGTCATCATGTCGTGCGTGTGCTTGACCACGATCAGAGAGCCCGCGCAAAGCGCCAATGTGCCGAGCACACGCGGGTCGGCCCATGAAGGTGCATCGGTGGCACCGCGTGCCAGGCGCGCGGTGAAGGCGAAAGCGAGGCCAGCAAACAGTGCGCTTGCGAGCCGCGCAGCGTCGTGCGCGGGCAGCGTATCCCACAGCAGCCATGCCAGGCCGCTGGCGACCCACGCATACAGTGGCGGCTTCTCGACGAAGGGTTGCCCGGCGCTGGTCGGCACGACCAGGTCGCCGGTCTCCAGCATGTGCTGGATGATGCCGAACGTGTAGGTCTCATCCTGTTTCCAGGGGTCGTGGCCGAGTGTGCCCGGCAGCAGGTAGGCACAGGCGATGAGTACCGCGAAGATCCACGTGCTCCATTGGCGCAACGCCTGCCATGGCCAGGCGTGCGCCACTTGCGCCGCAGATGCCATGACCGTGCCGGGTGACAGCGCTGCAGCGTTCGAAGCGATGTCGCGCGCGTGGGCGGTCGCGGCGGGCGTGTTGACGCTCCGCCGTCCAGGGCGTGTCGGTTCCAGCATGACGAAAGGGTTTCCGGTTTGCCGGATGCGGTCCGGAGAACCCGGCCGATCGGCTTATGCGTGACAAACAAGATGCCCGGCAAGGTGTGCTGGGGCGGCTTGGAGTACATCACGCCCGTCTTACGGAGACCCTGAGCGCCAGCGCGGAAAACTGAGCAATCGATTTTCACCGGGGTACGTGGCTGGCCGGATGCGCCTTTTGGGGCATTCGGCACAGGGGTGGCGTCTTGTCTAAGCAGCGCGGACAAGTTGGCGATGCCTCCAATGCTGGAGACAGGCCGAGCCATCGCCTATACCGGTCAGACGCTGCGGTTGCAGGCTGCCTGGCAGGCAATTTGCATTGACCGAGCCCGATTTTCCCCGCAGTGCCCGTTGTACCCCTTCCCCCAAAATCCGAGGAGAACCATGAGCGTCCTATCTGACAAGGTCGACGCTGTGCCGCCAGCGCCATCGGCTGCGCGGCGCAGCAAACGATTGCTACGGGCGGTCGCGGCCGGCGTGCTGGTGGCCGCAGGCATTGGCGCATCGACCCAGCCGATTGCGCAACTTGCGCCGGAGTCGCACGCGCGCAAGGTCAAGGTGCTGATCATCAGCATGTTTGCGCCCGAGGCGCAGCCGTGGATCGACAAGCTGGGCCTGACGCAAGACGTGCCCGTGCCCGGTTTGTCGATCGACTATCCGAGCGTGCATTGCAACGCCAACGACGTGTGCCAGCTCACCACTGGCATGGGCAAGGCGAATGCCGCGTCGTCGGTATCGGCGCTGATCTACAGCGGCAAGTTTGACTTGCAGCGCACGTACTTTCTGGTGGCGGGCATCGCCGGGATCGATCCGTCGCAAGGCACGCTGGGCAGCGCTGCGTGGGCGCGGTTCCTGGTCGACAGCGACATCGCCTGGGAGATTGACGCGCGCGAAGTGCCCGCAAGCTGGCCCAGCGGCTTCATCGGCATCAACACGCAGGGCCCGGGGCAGAAGCCGCCGCTGGACTACAAGACGGAAGTGTTTCGCGTGAACGAGGCATTGCTACAGAAGGCGCTGGCGCTCTCCAAGGGCGCGGCGCTTGACGACAATGCCACCGCCCGCGCGTATCGCGCCAATTACCCCAGCGCACCGGCCAACCAGCCGCCGTCTGTTGTGCAATGCGACACCGCCGCCGGCAACACCTACTGGCACGGCGCCAAGATGGGTGAGCGCGAAGCCGCGTGGGTCAAGCTGCTGACGGATGGGCAGGGCACTTACTGCACCACGCAGCAGGAAGACAACGCCACGTTCGAAGCGCTCACGCGCGGCTCGAAAGCGGGCTTGCTCGATCTGCAGCGCGTTGCCGTGCTGCGCACCGCGTCCAACTTCGACAGGCCGTATCCGGGGCAGACGCCGTATGACTCGCTGGTCAACAGCAATTCTGGCGGGTTTGTGCCGTCGCTCAACAACCTCTATCTGGCGGGCGGTCCGCTGGTCAACGAGATCGTCACGCGCTGGAGCGTGTGGAAACACGGAGTGCCCTCGCCATGATCGATTCCAAGAGCACAACCCCCGTGCGCTCCATCACCAAGCTGCTCGCCGTGGGCGCGGCCGCGCTGACCTTGAACAGTTGTGCGTACGACGGCGTCAAGGTCATCGTCATCAACATGTTCCAGGGCGAAGCCCAGCCCTTCATCGACCGCTATGACCTGAAGGAGAAGGTCTACATCTCTGGCCTGTCGCCCGATGCGCCCAACATGCTGTGCAACGATGACGGCGTCTGCCAGGTGACCACCGGCATGGGCTACGCGAATGCGGCGTCGACGATTTCGGCCCTGCTCTACCGCAGCAAGCTGGACCTGACGCACACCTACTTCGTGATCGCCGGCATTGCGGGCATCGATCCGGGGCAGGGCACGGTGGGCTCGGCAGCGTGGGCGCGTTATGCGGTGGACTACGGACTGTCGCATGAGATCGACGCACGCGAAATGCCCACCGGATGGCCTTACGGCTACTTCGGCATCGGTACCAAAGGCCCCGGGCAGAAACCACCGCTGGACTATCGCACCGAGGTGTTCCAGCTGAACGAGACGCTGTTGCAGAAGGCGTTCACGCTGTCGAAATCGGCCACGCTGGAAGACAGCCCAGAGGCCATCGCCTTCCGCAAGAACTACGCGTTTGCGCCGGCCAATCAGCCGCCGTCGGTCATCCAGTGCGATGTGGCTTCCGCCGACACATGGTGGGCCGGCCGCAACCTGGGCCAGCGCGCGCGTGACTGGGTGAAGACAATGACCGACAACAAGGGCACCTACTGCACCACTGCACAGGAGGACAACGCCACGCTGGAAGTGCTCACGCGTGGCGCCCGTGCCGGCAAGGTCGATTTCAGCCGTGTGGCGCTGCTGCGTGCGGGCTCCGACTTTGACCGCCCGTACGACGGCCAGACGGCGCCTGACGGCCTGATCAACTACGTGCAGCAGGGCGGTTTCGTGCCGGCCACGCACAACCTCGTCAATGCGGCCAAGCCGTTGCTGGACGACATCGTCGACCACTGGCCGCAGTGGAAGCAGGGGGTGCCGAATTAATGGTTGCTTACATCACATTTCAAAATATATAATGCGAATCATTCTCATTTGATGGGCGGCAGCGGGCATCTCGCCTGATCGCTGGCCATCGCTTCTGCCGGGCGAGCCAGCGGGTTTTCACCTGCAAGCCAACGGATCGACGCGCCGCGTGATGTTTCTGCGGCGCGTTTTTTCTTCTTCCCCAGTGCATGACATGCACGTCGGGGCGCGCTCGGTTTGACCAATCCTGTCGACCCTTTGCCCGCGATGACCCGCCGTCTTCCGGCCCGTGCGCTGCCGTGCGCGCTTGCCGCCATTCCTCTTGCCGCTTTGCTTACCGCCACGCCTGCGCGTGCCGACGACACCCAACCCGCCGCCGGCAATCACGCCAAGGTAGACCTGGACGAAACCACCGTCACCGCGCGCAGCCAGCGCGGCTTTGCGGCCAGCACGGCAGAGGTGGGCGCGTTCCGGGGGATGGCATTGCGCGACATTCCTGCCACGGTGAATGTGATCACGCGCGAGGCGCTCGACGCGCAGCAGGACACGTCGTTGTTCGATGCGCTGCGCAACACGGCAAGCGTGACGCGCCAGCAGCTCTCGGGCGAGACCTTCGACAACCTCGCCATCCGCGGCGTGACGATGGAGAACCGCACCAACTTCCGCTTCAACGGCTCGTTGCCGATTGCAGCGCTCGCGGCCATCCCGCTGGAAGACAAGGAGCGCGTGGAAGTGCTCAAGGGCGTGTCGGCGCTGTACTACGGCTACACCACGCCGGGTGGTGTCGTGAACCTCGTCACCAAGCGTGCGGGCAACACGCCGGTCACCACGCTGGGTGTGCAGTTCGATAGCAATGGCTCGATCGTCAGCACGCTGGACGTAGCCCGCCGCTTTGGTGAAGACAACCAGTACGGCATCCGCTTCAACGCTGCAGGTGGCTCGCTGCAATCGCCCACCAGCGGCATTGATGGCACGCGCCAGCTCGGCGCTGTGGCGTTCGACTGGAAGGTCAACAGCCGCCTGAGCCTGAAGGCGGACGTGGAGTACTCACGCAAGATCATCACCGAGCAATCCGTGGTGACGCTGCCGGCGGCCAAGAACGGTGTGATCACGTTGCCCGCCATGCCGGACCCGACCAAGCGACTGGCGCCGGGCTGGGCAGACTTCAACGGCAACACCACCAATGCACTCCTGCGCGCCGACTATGCGCTCAGTGATGCATGGTTGTTGACCGTGGAGGGCGGCATGTCGGAAACGGCACGCACGCGCGCCTTTACGGAATTCCGCCTGACCAACCCGATCACCGGCGCGGGCACGATCTCAGGCAACCGCCAGAGCGGGCTGTGGCACACGAGCCATGTGCGTGCGGACATCAACGGCACGGAGAAGACGGGCTGGATCACGCATGACCTGACGTTTGGCGTAGCGCGCTCGGATTTCCGCCAGGCAACGGTGTACTCCGACCGCTTCAGCGGCGCACAGAACCTGTACAACCCGATCGACCTCGGTTGGTTGCCGACACAAGGCAACAACACCACACCTGCGCAGCGCGCTGTGGACACGGGCGTCTATGCGATGGATCGCATGACGCTGTCGGAGCACTGGCAGGTGATTGCTGGCCTACGCTATACGAGCTACACCAGCACGCAGGCCCCCAACCGCTACGAGGCCAGCAAGACCACGCCGCTGGGCGCCGTCATCTACAAGTTCACGCCCACGC
>NZ_JAELUI010000135.1 GCF_016429285.1 Ralstonia sp. ASV6 | reverse complement strand
TGCCGACCACCTGCCGTACTCCTCACATGGCTACTGGGTCTTGCTGACCATCGTCGTGATCCTCAAGCCGACGTTCAGCATGACGCGCCAGCGCAATTTCGACCGGGTGCTCGGCACGCTCATCGGCTGCGTGATCGCGGCGGTGATTCTACGGTTCACCCATTCGACCTGGATTCTGATGGGCGTGCTGTATCTGTCCACCGCCGCCAGCGCCGCGTTTGTCACCATCAAGTACCGCTACACGGCCATTGCCGCGTGCGTGCAGGTGCTCATCCAGATCAACCTGCTGCTGCCCGGCAGCAAGGGCGCCATCGGCGAGCGGCTGGTCGATACGTTGATCGGCGCGGCCATCGCCACCGCCTTCAGCTACGTGCTGCCCGCCTGGGAATACCGCAACCTACCCAAGCTGGTGGATGACGTGCTGCGCACAAATCGGCGCTTCATTGAGGCCGCACGCGACCTGCTGCTCGGCACGCTCAAGGACGATTTCGCCTATCGCGTGCAGCGCAAGCAGTACATGGAATCGCTGACCGGCTTGATCTCCGCCTTTGCTCGCATGCTCGACGAGCCCAAGAGCCGCCACCGCGCTGTGGATAACTTGAACCGCTTCATCGTGCAGAACTACCTGGTGGCCGCGCACGTGGCGGCAGTGCGCATCCTGGTGCGCCAACGCACGCAGGAACTGGACGAGGCCGAGACGCGAGCCCTGGTCGAGCAGACCGCCGAGGCCGCGCTCGAAAGCCTCACGCGTGCGAAGGAGCGCTTCGACCAAGCTGTGCACGAAGGTGGCTGGGGCGTACGCCCGCGCGACACGCAGGAACTCGGCGCCGCCGACTTTGCTGATCAGGCTGCGCGCTCGCGCATGGTCGACGCCGCGACGGAAGCGGATTCGCTGTCCGCCATGCACCTGCTGGAGCGGCGCCTGCAGGCGCTGCGGGCAGATACGGCGAAGATCGCGCTGCGGTGTGGGGCGTTGGGGCGGGCGCTGCGGGTGTCGCGGGATTAGGGCCGGAGCTTGAAGGTCCAGCGTCGGACGTCAAAGGTCGGCCGCCGCACACGAAGCCCTCCGGTGTCGGAGGTCAAAGGTTCAGAGCCGGACCTTTGAGGTCCAACGTAGGACCTCCAAGCAGCAACACCGGAGGTTGGAAGGTCCGGTTTTGCACCTAAAAGGTGCATGCGCGAGGGTTTCAGGTCCGATGTCGGAGGTCAGACGGTCCGGCATCGGACGTTGGACGTGCCAGGCCGCAGGTTTGAGGTCCGTGCGCGAACTCAATCGGCTTGTGGCCGCAACCAATCAATCGCCGGTTGGCTGTGTGCCGCCAGCCATGCATTCGCCGCCTTGAAATGCCCACACCCCAGGAACCCACGATGCGCCGATAGCGGCGACGGGTGCGGCGCCTCCAGTACGAGATGCCCCATTTGCGCGTCATGCAACAACGCCCGCTTGGCCTGCGCGTGGCTGCCCCACAGCATGAACACACGCTTGTGACCAACGCGCGCCAACTGTTCCAGCAGGCAATCGGTGATGCGTTCCCAACCGCGTTTGGCATGGCTGGCGGCTTGGCCTTGCTCGACGGTGAGCACCGTGTTGAGCAACAGCACGCCTTGCTGCGACCAGCCTTCCAGGTTGCCTGAAGCGCTCGGCAGCTTCTGGCCGAATTCCGCTTCGATTTCCTTGTAGATGTTGCGCAGGCTCGGCGGCACGCGCACGCCGGCCGGCACCGAGAACGCCAGTCCATGCGCCTGCGGAATCTCGCGGCCATCGACGGTGCCCGTGCCGTGATACGGGTCCTGGCCGAGGATGACGACGCGCGCATCGTCCACCGATGTCAGGTGCAGGGCGCGAAACACATCGGTCGGGAAGATCGGCTTGCCCGCCGCGCGTTCGCCATCGACGAAGGCACACAGTTCGGGCCAATTGGCCTGCGCGATGCAGGGCGTGAGGAGGGTTTTCCAGTCGTCGGGCAGCGCGTCGAATTGGGCCGCGAGTGGGACGAAGTCACCTGCGGGTGTTTCAGCGGCGGGCTCGTCGAAGAGGGCGCTTTGGGCGGGATCGGCTCGGCGCTTCATGCGTGATCTCCGGTAGCCTTGGCGCGCAACTGATAGCCGCGCTGCGCCTTGCTGATGTCGAGCGGCGCCAGGCCGGGTACAGCGGCACGCAGTGTCCGCGTCCAGGCGTGCAGGTGCTCGGCAATCGCGTCTTCGCTGAGCGTGCTGCTGGCGGCCGGTTTCCATTCGAGTTCCAACTCGTGGATGGACTCGCGTGCATCGGTGCCGGGGATCAGGATGGCGCCGGCGTCCAGCGCAATCTCGATTTCGCCGCCGTCAGCCGCGGCGTGCCACAGGCGGCGCGTGAAGTCGGTGCGGAACAGCGGGGCGAGGCGATCGGCGTGCGGGTGCACGTAGTCGGCGGCTTCGGCGGCGTTGTTGGCGGCGAAGGCGTCAACCGACAGCGCATCGCTCGTCAGCGGCACTTCCCATTCGTGGCGGGCGCTCAAACCAGCCGTACTCACTGCTGCGGTTTTGAGTGTTTGCAGCCACTGATTACCGTGACGGCGCACGCGTAGCGCGGCACGATTGCGTGCCAGTGCCTGATCGGGCGTGTCGTAGTACACGTTCGCCAGCTCCACCGAGCCCACCGCTTGGGCGTGCGCATCCAGCCATCCGACCAGCACGTCGTGCGCACCGGCCGGTACGGCCAACTTCAATTCAATCTCACGGGCCATTGCGTGCGGCGATCAGGCGAACAGGCGGGCCAGTTCGGCGCCAGGGTCATCGGCACGCATGAAGGCTTCGCCGACGAGGAAGGCGTTGACGGCGGCCGCGCGCATCTTGCGCACGTCGTCCGGCGCGAGGATGCCCGATTCGGTCACGACAATGCGGTCATCGGGCATATGCTTGAGCAGGCCGAGCGTGGTGTCGAGCGAGGTCTCGAACGTGCGCAGGTTGCGGTTGTTCACGCCCACCAGCGGCGTTTGCAGGCGCAGCGCGCGGTCCAGTTCGTGGCCGTCGTGCACTTCCACCAGCACGTCCAGGCCGAGTTCGAGCGCGCAGGCTTCCAGTTCGACCATCAGCCCCTGGTCCAGCGCGGCAACGATCAGCAGAATGCAGTCCGCACCCCACGAGCGCGCTTCGTACACCTGGTACAGATCGACCATGAAGTCCTTACGCAGCACGGGCAGCGCGCAGGCGGCGCGGGCTTCGCGCAGGTAATCGGCGTGGCCCTGGAAGAATTGCTCGTCGGTCAGGACGGACAGGCACGCGGCGCCGTGCTCGGCATAGCTGCGGGCGATGTCGGCAGGCTTGAAGTTGGGACGCAGCACACCCTTGGACGGCGATGCCTTCTTCACCTCGGCGATGACGGCGGCGTGACCGGCGGCGATCTTGTCGCGCATCGACTTGGCAAAGCCGCGGGGCCCCAGGGTGCTGTCGGCACGGTTGGCTTCGGCCTCGGCGCGCACGCTGGCGAGGTCGCGGTGCTTGCGTGCAGCGGCCACTTCTTCGGCCTTTACGGCCAGGATTTTTTGCAGGATGTCAGACATGGATGAACAGGCTTAGGCTTTGAACTGGTTGGTGACGCGCACGAGTTCGTCGAGCTTTGCGCGTGCCGCGCCCGAAGCGATGGCCTCGCGTGCCAGCTTCATGCCGTCCTCAATGGAGCCGGCGATGTTGGCCGCATACAGTGCTGCACCCGCATTCAGCGAGACGATCTCGCGCGGGGTGCCGGGCTTGTTTTCCAGCGCGTCGATCAGCATCGCTTTGGATTCTTCCGCGTCGGCCACCTTCAGGCTGCGGTTGGAAACCATCTGCATGCCAAAGTCTTCCGGGTGGATTTCGTACTCGCGCACCTCGCCGTCCTTCAGTTCGCCGACGAGCGTAGCAGCGCCCAGCGACACCTCGTCCATGCCGTCCTTGCCGTAGACCACCACGGCGTGCTTCGCACCCAGGCGCTGCATCACGCGCACCTGAATGCCGACCAGATCCGGGTGGAACACGCCCATCAGGATGTTCGGCGCGCCAGCCGGGTTGGTGAGCGGTCCAAGGATGTTGAAGATCGTGCGCACACCCAGTTCCTTGCGGATCGGGGCGACGTTCTTCATGGCCGGGTGGTGGTTGGGTGCAAACATGAAGCCGATGCCGGCTGTCTCGATGGATTCGGCCACCTGTTCGGGCGTGAGCATGATGTTCACGCCCAGCGCTTCGAGCACATCGGCGCTGCCCGACTTGGAGCTGACACCGCGTCCGCCGTGCTTGGCGATGCGCGCGCCGGCTGCGGCCGCCACGAACATTGATGCGGTGGAGATGTTGAACGTGTTGGCGCCGTCGCCGCCCGTGCCGACGATGTCGACAAAGTGATCGGACACCTCAGCCGGCACCTCGACCTTGGTGGCGAACTCACGCATCACGGTGGCAGCGGCCGCGATTTCGCCGATGGTCTCTTTTTTGACGCGCAGCCCCATGGTGATGGCCGCGGCCATGACGGGCGACATCTCGCCGCGCATGATCAGCCGCATCAGGTGCAGCATTTCGTCGTGGAATATCTCTCGGTGCTCGATACAGCGGGTGAGCGCTTCTTGGGGTGAAATGGTCATGGTGATTCCGTATTCAGTTGAGCGCCGGAGCTGCGGTCGGGGTTGCCGGTGCTGCAGCCTCGCGCAGGGCGCCGATGCGCTCGCGCGAGAGATCGGCCTCGCATGCGGCTTCTGCCAGGTCGGCATCGGGCGCATTGCGGGCCAGGCGGCGGGACAGGTCGCATTCGGCCTGCCGATAGAGTTGGTGTGCGCGCACGGTGCGGTCGAAGGCCATCGCGGCGCCACGGTCCGTACCGTTGTTGGTGGCGATGCGGGCGCGCAGTGCGGTGCGGCGCGTTGATTCAGCCGCAGTCAGTTCCATCTGCGCCGCCTTGCGCGCCGCCTGCACGCAGCGAGCAACATCACCCGCTTCCGGTTGGGCGGCACGGCAGGCTTCCAGGGTGCCAGCCATTGCCGGCAGGCTTGCCAGCATCGCGATCACCACCGCGCACGCGCGGCGCATCAGACGCGTTCCTTCAGGAAGTTGCCGAGCAGCGCGTGGCCGTGTTCCGACAGGATCGACTCCGGGTGGAACTGCACACCTTCGATGGGCAGCGTCTTGTGGCGCACACCCATGATTTCGCCGTCGTCGGTCCAGGCGGTCACTTCCAGGCAGTCGGGCAACGTCTCGCGCTCGATCGCCAGCGAGTGGTAGCGCGTCACCTTGAAGTGGCGCGGCAGGTTGGTGAACACGCCCACGCCAGTGTTCTCGATGGTGCTGACCTTGCCGTGCATCACCTTCTGCGCGCGGATCACGCGGCCGCCGAACGCATCACCAATCGCCTGATGCCCGAGGCACACGCCCAGGATGGGTACGCGCCCCGCAAAGTGCTTGAGCGCCGGGACGAGGATGCCGGCTTCCGTCGGCGTGCAGGGCCCAGGCGACAGGCAGATGCGCTCGGGATTGAGCTTCTCGATCTCCTCGATCGTGATCTCATCGTTGCGAACGGTGTGCACGTCTTGGCCGAGCTCGCCGAAGTACTGGACGATGTTGTAGGTGAAGGAGTCGTAGTTGTCGATCATCAGCAGCATGTTGGTCTCCTTGGCCTCTCAATAGAAATCGGCGTCAAGGCCGTCTTGCACCTGCTCGGCGGCACGCAGCACGGCGCGCGCCTTGTGTTCGGTTTCTCTCCATTCGGCATCCGGGTCGGAATCGGCGACGACACCGGCTGCCGCCTGCACGTAGAGGTTGCCGTCCTTGATGATGCCGGTGCGGATGGCGATCGCCAGATCCATCTCGCCCGAGAACGAGAGATAGCCCACTGCGCCGCCGTAGATGCCGCGCTTGACGGGCTCCAACTCGTCGATGATCTCCATTGCGCGCACTTTGGGTGCCCCCGAGAGCGTGCCGGCAGGGAAGGTCGCCCGCAGCACGTCCATATTGGTCATGCCGGGCTTCAGCCGCCCCTCGACCGAGCTGACGATGTGCTGCACGTGGGAATACTTCTCGATGACCATCTGGTCCGTCACCTTGACCGAGCCAACCTCGGCGATGCGGCCGATGTCATTGCGCGCCAGGTCGATCAGCATGACGTGCTCGGCGATCTCCTTCGGGTCGTTGAGCAGTTCGGTGGCGAGTTCAGCATCGCGCTCGGGCGTGTTGCCGCGCGGGCGGGTGCCGGCCAGCGGGCGGATTGTCACGATGCGGGCGGATTCGTCGGCGTTATTGCCATTGCCGTTGTTGGCTTCGGCGCTGGTCGATGGAATGCGGCGCTCTTCCTGGCGCACCAGGATTTCGGGCGAGGCTCCAACGATCTGCATATCACCGAAGTTATAGAAATACATATACGGCGACGGGTTCAGCGAGCGCAGTGCGCGATACAGCGAGAGCGGCGCATCGCGGAACGGCTTGACGATGCGCTGGCCGACCTGCACCTGCATCATGTCGCCGGCGGCGATGTACTCCTTGGCCTTGAGCACGGCGCTGATGTAGTCGGCCTTATCGAACTCGCGGATGGAGTCGGTGCGCACCGACGCAGATGTGACCGGCACATCCACCGGCTGGTGCAGCTTGGTACGCAGCGCGCGCAGGCGCTGCTTGGCGCGCGAATACGCCTCGGGCTTGGCCGGATCGGCGTAGACGATCAGGTAGAGCTTGCCCGACAGGTTGTCGATCACGGCCAGCTCTTCGCACAGCATGAGCTGGATGTCGGGCAGTTGCAGGTCGTCCGGCGGGGCGCTGTCAGCCAGGCGCGGTTCGATGAAGCGCACGGCGTCGTAGCCGAAGTAGCCAGCCAGGCCACCGCAGAAGCGCGGCAGCCCCGGGCGCAGCGCCACTTTCTGACGGCGCTCGAACGCGGCGATGAAGTCCAGCGGGTTGCCCTCGTGCGTCTCGACGACCTTGCCGTCGGTCACCACTTCGGTGCGGTTGCCGGTCACGCGCAGCAGCGTGTGCGCGTGCAGGCCGATGAACGAGTAGCGCCCGAAGCGCTCGCCGCCCACCACCGATTCCAGCAGGAAGGTGTGCGTGCCGCGGTCGTGCGATTGCGCCAGCTTCAGGTACAGCGACAGCGGCGTCTCCAGGTCGGCCAGCGCCTCGGCAATCAGCGGAATGCGGTTGTAGCCCTGGTCGGCCAGCGATTTGAATTCGAGTTCGGTCATGAGCGGTCAGGTCGATTCGCCAGGCAGGCGGGGTGCGCTCGCCGGCATGCGTTGGCTCCACGGCAAACGCAAGAGCGTCAATGATGCCGTCGGAACGTTAGCAGAACATCAGGGATGGGAACGCGCGAATGTCGTAAATGCGACCGTGCGGTCCCGCAAGAGTCGTCCGAAAGCGGATGCCAACGGAAGACCGGCGGGCGGTCAGCGTTTGAGGCGGGAGATGCAGCGGTGGTTTGGGCGGCGCGCTCGTGACGCGCCGAGTGCCGAAACCGAGGGAAAACGATCAGCAGCCGTGCAAACGCTTACGCCCGGACGAGGGCGTGCCAGGGCCGCCAGGGCCAGGCCCCCCGGTCACCACCAGCGTCGACGCGTTTGCGATTCAGGAACATGGATCGTCAGTTGGAAGCGGCAGAGAATGCGTTGTGTGGCTCAGCGTAGGGCTGAATCAGCTGCGCTGCCGCAAAAAGTGTGTCGACTATAGCATCGGCTCCGGCGTGCTGTATAGGCTGGCCGTGGTTGTAGCCATACGGCACGGCCAGCACGCGCATGCCGGCGGCGCGGGCCGCGCGGGCGTCGTTTTCCGAGTCGCCAATGGCCACGACTTCAGCCGGAATCACGCCAAACGCCTCCGCCACACGCAGCATGGGGTACGGATCGGGCTTGCGATAGGGGAAGGCGTCGCCCGGGTAGACGAGGTCGAAATACGCGTCCAGCCCCAACTGCGCCAGCAGCGGCTGCGTGAAATCGTGTGGCTTGTTCGTCACGCACGCCAGGGCGAGGCCCATGTCGCGCAGCGCGGCCAGCCCTTCGCGTACGCCGTCATAGACGTTCACATACCGGCCGTTGATGGCGATATAGGCGCGTTGGTAGGCGTCCAGCGCTTCGGCGAAGCGGCTGTTGGCCTGCGCCGGCGGCAGACGCGCATCGAGCACGCGCCGCACGAGATTCTCCGAACCCTTGCCGACGTAACTGACGACTTCGTCAATCGGCATGTCCGGCGTGGCGCCGAGCGCTTCCAGCATCGCGTTGATGGCGGCGTGGAAGTCGCCCGCCGTGTCGACCATCGTCCCGTCCAGATCGATGATGACGGCGCGGATGGGGCCCGCAGGTAGCACGTCTGGCAAGGTGCCCGTCATCACGACAGGCTGGCCAGGGCCTGGCGCAGCGCGCCCACCGTGCCGCGATAGCCGCCGTCCGCATCCGGCTTGCCGAACACGGCCGAACCGGCGACGAACGTATCGGCGCCTGCCTTGGCAATCTCGGCGATGTTGTCTGCTTTCACGCCACCGTCGATTTCCAGCAGGATCTTGCGGCCGGTGTCTTCCTGGTACGCATCCAGCTTCTGGCGCACGATGCGCAGCTTGTTCAGCGCCTCGGGAATGAACGATTGGCCGCCAAAGCCGGGGTTGACCGACATGATCAGCACCATGTCCAGGCGATCCATCACGTGGTCCAGGTAGTGCAGCGGCGTGGCCGGGTTGAACACCAGTCCGGCCTTGCAGCCGTTGTCACGGATCAGTGCCAGCGAGCGGTCGATGTGCTCCGATGCTTCCGGGTGGAAGGTGATCAGATCGGCGCCGGCCTTGGCAAAGTCGGGGATGATGCGATCGACCGGGCTCACCATCAGGTGCACGTCGATCGGCACCGGCTTGCCGTCTTTCTGCGCGTGCGGACGAATGGCTTCGCACACCAGCGGGCCGACGGTCAGATTCGGCACGTAGTGGTTGTCCATCACATCGAAATGGATCCAGTCGGCGCCCGATTCGAGCACGCGGCGCACTTCTTCGCCCAGGCGGGCAAAGTCGGCGGACAGGATGGACGGGGCGATGCGGAAACCGGACGGATCGATGGCTGCGGGCATGATGAGAGACGGATAAGGCGCGCGAACGTGCACGCGAATGCGCAAGGAAGGGCGCTATTTTAGCCGGATCAGCCTATCGATAGACGGCACTGGCTCGTGCCTTGCCGCTGCCACGGCCATGCCGCACAATGGGCGCCATTCTTATAGTGGATTGTCATGCCGAGCTACGAACTCACCGTCCAGGTCCGGGCGCGCTATCTGTCGGAGCAATCCGAGCCGGAACAAGGTAACTATGCGTTTGCCTACACCATCACCATCCGCAATACCGGCGATGTGCCGAGCCAGCTGATCTCGCGCCATTGGGTGATTACAGATGCCGACGATCAGGTACAGGAAGTCAGTGGCCTGGGCGTGGTCGGCCATCAGCCGCTGCTACCACCGGGTGAGTCGTTCGAGTACACGAGTTGGGCGACCATCAAGACGCCCGTGGGTACGATGCGCGGCGAATACTTCTGCGTGGCCGAAGACGGTCACCGCTTCGAGGCGCCGATCCCCGAGTTTGCACTGGTGATGCCGCGCATGCTGCACTGATCAGGATGCGTCGGGTTTGGCCGGCCGCGAATCTTTTTGCGCGGCTTCGGTCGATTCCGATGGCGCGCTTGGGACGGGTCCGCCCTGGCGCGATGGATGCTCGGGTGGGGCACGCAGCGGGCGCGGATGCTTCTTGGCACCGGACATGGTCCAGATCACGATGAAGATCAGCAGGAGCAGCGCCACGCCGGCCTCCAGGCCGAACAGCATCATCGGATGGTTTTCAAAGAATTCGCTCATGGTCGAGGCAAAAAGCGCGGGTGCCGGCATTGTAGCCAAGCCCCCCACCTCGCCGGATAGGATGAAACAGGCATGACAGCAGCAACCTTGGATGCATTGACGCCGGTCCGTACGGCTCCCCGACGCGGATGGGCCGGGCTGGCCGCCGCGCTGGTCGCCGTTTTGCTCGCGGCGTGTACCAGCGGTCCGCCGCCGCGCGTCGAAACGCCGCAGCCGCCTACCGGCACGCTCGGCGGTCATCTGGACCAGGCCAACTGGGCTGACGTGACGGGCTGGACGACGGACGATCTCGCCTCCGCGTGGCCCGCACTGCAATCGAACTGTCAGGCCATGAAGCGCCGCGCCGAGTGGGCACGCGTGTGTGCCGCCGGCCTGATGGTCGACGCGGGCGACCCGATCGCCATGCGCGTCTTCTTTGAGGAGAACTTCACGCCATATCGCGTGGTGAAGGATGACGGCACCGACAGTGGCTTGGTCACCGGTTACTACGAACCGCTGCTGCGCGGCTCACGCACCCGCCACGGCATCTATCAGACCCCGCTGTACCGCATGCCCGCCGCGTGGCGCGGCAAGACGCTGCCGGCGCGTGCGCAGTTGATCCGCAGCCCCGCGCTGCAGGGCCAGGAAGTCGTATGGGTGGATGACCCGGTGGAGGCGGCCTTCCTGCAGATTCAGGGCTCGGGCCAGGTCCAGCTGGAAGAGGGCGGCATCATGCGCCTGGGCGTGGGCGGCACCAACAACCAGCCGTTCCGCTCGTTCGCGCGCTGGCTGCTCGATCAGGGCGAAATCACGCCCGTGCAGGCGACCATGCAGGGCATCAAGGCGTGGGCGCGCGCCAACCCGGGCCGTGTCGAAGAAATGCTCAACATCAACCCGCGCTACGTCTTCTTTGCGGAAACCCCCGGCAACACTGCCGGCCCCATCGGCAAGCTGGGCGTGCCACTGACGGATGAGCGCTCGATTGCGGTGGACCCGACGTTCATCCCGCTGGGGTCGCCGGTGTTCCTGTCGACCACCAAGCCGCTGTCGACAGAGCCAATCCAAAAGCTGGTGTTTGCGCAGGACGTGGGCTCTGCCATTCGCGGCGCCGTGCGAGCCGACTACTACTTTGGGCACGGCGACGCCGCGGGCGATCTGGCCGGGCGCATGAAGCAGGCCGGCCGGCTGTGGGTGCTGGTGCCGAAGGGCGGCAGTGTTGGTGTTGCTACCCGCTAACGCCTCAAGCTAACCGCGCCGCAAATCCACCACGCGGCGCGCTTTCCCGACCGAACGCTCTATCCCGCCGGTCGTCAGAATCTCGATCGTGGCCGTCACGCCAATCAGCGACTTGATGTCGTGCGCCAATTGCCCGCTGGCCGATTGGGCCACGTCCGCCGAGGCGCCCAGCGCCG
Source organism: Ralstonia sp. ASV6 (assembly GCF_016429285.1). Taxonomy (GTDB): domain Bacteria; phylum Pseudomonadota; class Gammaproteobacteria; order Burkholderiales; family Burkholderiaceae; genus Ralstonia; species Ralstonia flaminis. Next base: position 3,619 of record NZ_JAELUI010000135.1, on the reverse strand, counting down.
CTTCTACTTTCACTGTCAGCGTATCCAGCGGGCCTTCCTTAGTCAGCACGCATTGGTAATGCGGTGACAGCGCCGCGTGTTTGAGGATCAATTCCTCGATCTGTGAAGGAAACACGTTCACGCCGCGCACGATCATCATGTCGTCGCAGCGGCCGGTGATCTTCTCCATGCGGCGGAAGCCCGGGCGCGCCGTGCCGGGCAGCAGGCGCGTCAGGTCGCGCGTGCGGTAGCGCACCACCGGCATCGCTTCCTTGGTCAGCGAGGTGAACACCAGTTCGCCAAATTCGCCGTCGGGCAAAACTTCGCCGGTGTTCGGGTCGATGATTTCGGGGTAGAAGTGATCTTCCCAGATCGTTGGGCCGTCTTTGGTTTCGGCGCATTCGCTGGCGACACCTGGGCCCATCACTTCCGACAGGCCATAGATATCCACAGCCGAAAGCCCCATGCGTGCTTCGATGGCGGCACGCATTTCCGGTGTCCACGGCTCTGCGCCGAAGATGCCGATCTGCAGGCTCGATGCGGCTGGGTCCATGCCTTGCCGTTCGAACTCATCGGCAATCGCCAGCATGTAGCTGGGCGTCACCATGATGATCTGCGGCTGGAAATCGCAGATGAGCTGCACCTGCCGCTCGGTCTGCCCGCCACCGAAGGGGATGGCGGTGAGCCCCGCGCGTTCCACGCCGTAGTGCGCGCCCAGGCCGCCTGTGAAGAGGCCGTAACCGTAGCTCACGTGGACCTTGTCGCCGCGCCGCGCGCCCGCCGCGCGAATGGAGCGCGCCACCAGCCCGGCCCAGGTGTCGATGTCCGCCAGCGTATAGCCGACCACGGTGGGTTTGCCCGTCGTGCCTGACGAGGCGTGGATGCGCGCTACGCGATCCTGCGGCACGGCAAACATCCCGAACGGGTAGTTGTCGCGCAAATCGGCCTTGGTCGTGAATGGAAACTTCGCCAGATCCGCCAGCGACTGCAGCTCCGACGGATGCACGCCCGCCGCCTCAAACTTGGCCCGATACGCCGGCACGTTCTCATACGCGTGGGCCAGGCTGTGCTTCAGCCGGTCGAGCTGCAGCGCCTGGATGGCGTCACGGCTGGCGGTTTCGATCGGGTCGAGCGGCAGGTCGGTCGAGCGGGGGCGCATAGCGGTCTCCTTGGGGCGTCGTCATGCGGCGCCCTCTAGTGGTGGCGTTGCCTTCGGGGCTCTATATAGAGGGTGAATCGCGGCTTACTGTTCGGTGCTATCAGGGACGGGAATGACGTGGCCGCGAATCTGCGCAGACTTGCCGCGGAATAGGGCAACCACCTCACCGGCTTGGTTGGACACGCGCACGTCATACACGCCGTGCCGGCCGGACAGGACCTGCTCGGTCGCCTCGGCTGTCAGCACATCGCCACCGTGCGCCGGGCGCAGGAATTCGACGCTGCAGCCTGCCGCGACCGTGTTGTGATTGTGGCTGTTGCAGGCAAACGCAAAGGCCGAATCGGCCAGCGTGAAAATCAGCCCGCCGTGACACGTGCGATGCCCGTTGAGGAATTCGGGCCGCACGGTCATGGACAGGCGCGCGTAGCCGGGGCCGACTGCCTCAATGCGCATGCCGAGCCAGCGGGTGCAGGCATCGGCGTCATACATGCTCTTGCTGGCGGCTTCAGCCAGCGCCTGTGCATCCTGAAGGGCGGTCTCGGTCACGCGGGTTCCTTTATTCGCCGGTGAAGTGGGCGGGGCGCTTGTGAAGGAAGGCGTTCACGCCTTCGGCGTAGTCGTGCGAGTTGCCAAGCTCCCGCTGCAGGTCGCGCTCCAGATCAAGCTGGGCGTCGAGCGATTGCGTGGGCGCCGCATGCATGGCGCGCTTGATGGCGGCCAGCGCTCGGGTCGGCTGCTTGGACAAGTGATCGGCCATGGCCTGCACCTCGGTCATCAGGATCTTGGCGTCGTGATAGACGCCCCAGATCAGCCCCCAGGACAACGCAGTCTTGGCGTCGAGCTTCTCGCCCAGCATTGCCAGCCCCATTGCCCGCGCCACACCGATGCGCTGCGGCAGGAACCACGTGCCGCCCGAATCCGGCAGCAGGCCGATCTTCACAAACGCCTGCAGGAAGCAGGCGCTCTCAGCGGCCATCACGATGTCGCACGCCAGTGCCAGGTTGGCGCCTGCACCGGCTGCTACGCCGTTTACTGCGGCAATGACGGGTAGGGGGAGGGCACGCAGGCGGCGCACCAACGGGTTGAACTGCTCGTCGATCAGCTGGCCGAGGTCGGTCATCTGCCCGGGCGTGAAATTGAGTTCCGAAAGATCCTGCCCCGCGCAGAAGCCGCGTCCTGCACCCGTCAGGATTAGCGCCCGCGCCTGCTGGCGTTCCACCTTGTCCAGCGCATCGCGCAGTTCCCGGTGCATGCCGGCCGTGAAGCTGTTGAGCTGGTCCGGCCGGTTCAGCGTGATGGTGGCCACGCGGTCGTGCCAGTCGAGCAGAATGCTGGGACTCGTCATGATCTTGTCTCCTCCTCGGTCACAGGTTGATTGATTAACCGACCGGTTGGTCGGCTAATATTACATGCATTCCAACTGGAGCTTCCATGTCCTACGAAAACATTCTGGTCGAAACACGCGGTCGTGTTGGTCTTGTTACGCTCAATCGCCCCAAGGCGCTGAACGCGCTCAATGACGCGCTCATGGACGAGCTGGGTGCAGCGCTGTTGGCCTTCGATGCGGATGCCAACATTGGTGCCATCGTCATCACCGGCAGCGAGAAGGCATTTGCCGCCGGGGCCGACATCGGCGCCATGGCCGAATACGACTTCGCTACGGTCTATAAGAATGAATACATCACGCGCAACTGGGAGACCATCCGCCGCATCCGCAAGCCGGTGATTGCCGCGGTGGCCGGCTACGCCCTGGGCGGCGGCTGCGAGTTGGCCATGATGTGCGACATCATCCTGGCGGCCGATACCGCAAAATTCGGCCAGCCCGAGATCAAGCTCGGCACCATGCCTGGCGCTGGCGGCACGCAGCGCCTGCCGCGCGCGGTCTCCAAGGCGAAAGCCATGGACCTCTGCTTGACTGCCCGCATGATGGGCGCCGAAGAAGCCGAGCGCGCTGGCCTGGTTTCGCGCGTCATCCCCGCTGAAAAGCTGCTCGACGAGGCTATCCAGGCCGCCGAAACCATTGCAGGCTTCTCCCTGCCCACGGTCATGATGGTCAAGGAGTCGATCAACGCGGCCTACGAGACTTCGCTCAGCGAGGGCGTGCACTTGGAGCGGCGCCTGTTCCACGCCACATTCGCCACAGAAGACCAGAAAGAAGGCATGCGCGCGTTCGTAGAGAAGCGCTCCCCGGCGTTCAAGCATCAATAAACGCGGTGTATCGGTGTGATCTGGGGAATACCCGAGTATTGATCTCGGGTATCTTGGGCGTCATTTATGGGGTGGGCTTAAACCCGCAATCCCATGCCCAGACTGGCCTGGTGCGGATTCTTCACGTACTGGTCATCAGTTGGTCACGAGAAAGGTGTTGCCAAGTGCGTGGAACCCACCTATAGTTCGCCCCTCGCTGCACGACGCAGCGCCGAAACGCAGGTTGAGGCGGTGGTGTCGAGGCGGTGGAGAGGTAGATGTGGTGCGGGTTTC
>NZ_JAELUI010000134.1 GCF_016429285.1 Ralstonia sp. ASV6 | reverse complement strand
GGCTGACACCATCGGCGCCAAGGGCAGCGGTGACGTGGTCAAGGCTGTGCAGGCCACCCCCGGCGCCATCGGCTATGTCGACTACAACTATGTCCTCGACAACGACCTGAACGCCGTGCAGTTGCGCAACGCGTCCGGCCGCTTTGTCAGCCCGCAGGTGAGCGGCTTCCGCGAAGCCGTGGTGCAGAGCGCCTGGAACCGCAAGGGTGAGTTCACCGCGCCGCTGGTCAACCTGCCGGGTGCAGACACGTGGCCGATCACCATGGGTACCTTCATCGTGGTGCCGGCCGTGAGCCAGTCCGGCCCCCGCACGCTGGCGGCGTTGAAGTTTCTGACGTGGGGCTACTTCCACGGTGACGAACTGGCCGCCAAGGCCAAATTCGTGCCGCTGCCCGAGCGTGTGCAGGCGATTGCGTACCGTGAGCTGGCCCGCATTACCGATGCGTCGGGTGCCGCCATCGGCCTGCAGAGCATGCCCGCAAACTGGGGCAAATAGGCGGCAAACGCTTCTTGCCGGTGCAGTCTTTGCGCTGGCAACGGTCTCGCAATAGCACCGTTTTGATGCTGCGCAGATAGCATGCAGAAAGCTTTGCAACAGGGCTGGATTGTTCCTGCGCGTTACCTATAGTGGACACTCGTTGCGCGAACCAACCGCGCATGTCACTGCCACAGCAACGACGGGGAACCGCAATGGGCACCGCCATCGCAGACCAGGACGAACAGATCGACAAGATCGCGCACGACACCGGCGCACCTGCTGATCTCGTGCGCGTTCAGTACCAGGAAACCATGCGCGCATTGTCGGCAGACGCCAGCGTGCACGACTACCTCTCGCTGTTCGTCACACGGCGCGTACTGGCAGCGTTCCGCCCGCACCGCGCAACACAACGCTAGTTCCTGCTTATTCTTCGCTGATCATCCCGACGAATGCGTGCGCCGCGCGGCGCATCCATTCGCGTGCGCGCTCGACGTCGGGTTGAACGCGCGCAAAGCCGTGCGTCATGCCTGACGCTTCAATGGTGATGACCTGCGCACCGTGCTGCACGAGGTAGTCGGCGTACTGCAGGCCGTCGTCGCGCAGCACATCGTGTGCAGCCACGATGACCACCGTGTCGGGCGGCGTGTACTTTGGCGGCTGCGCCATCAAATAGATGCGCCCGTCCTGCTCGGCCAGCGATTTGGTCAACGCTTCGGCGCCGATAAACTTTTCCCAGTACCAGCGCATCTCGTCGCGCGTGAGGCCGGGGCCTTGCGCGAAGGCGTTGTAGCTCTCGCTGCCGAAGGCCGGTGTGGTGACGGGGTAGACCAGCAACTGCGCATTGACGAGACCCGGGCGCACGGTTGTGTGCACAGACTGCGTGGCCTGCACAGCGAGGTGGCCGCCCGCACTGTCGCCACCAACGGCCAGAAATGCCGTGTCGCACCCGAGGCTCATCCGCTGCTCGGCCAGGTACGCGAGCGCATCGCGCGCGTCATCCGCAGGCGCAGGAAACGGGTGTTCGGGGGCGAGGCGATAGTCCACGCTGACGACCGCACAGCCGGTGTCTTGCGCAAGCAGCGCTGCCAGCATGCGGTGCGTCGTGCGCGGCGCGCCCACTACCCAGCCGCCGCCGTGAAACCACACCAGCATGCGCGGCGTGGTCACGTGCTTGGGGCGAAAGACGATCGCATCCAGCGTGCGCCCCGGCAGCGGCAGGCTCAGGTCGGACGCTTCAACGCTGTCCGGATCAGGTCGATCGGAGAGCGCGGCAATCGCCTCGAAACGCTCGCGCTGGGCGGGGGCATCTTCGGGTGCAGGCAACGCGCCAAAGCGCTCGGCAATGCGTTGATGGAACTGCAGGATCTGCGGATCGACGGCCATGGTGCGGATGCGTTGTGCAAGTTTCGATGACCGTCGAAGTGTAGCGCGTGGGCTTGCGCTTCCACGATAGGCCGAGAACCCGAGCGCGCTGAACAGCAGCGGCCCGGGCGATGGCCGAAATCCAGTGTCGGATGACATGGGGACTCCGTCAGAAGTTGGAGCCCTAAGCCTAGGTGGCGCGCATGCTCCCGACCGTCACAATCGTGCGCCGTCAGGAGTGCTCGCCAATGCCGAGTCGCCAGTGCTCGATCTTGGTACAGCGATCCTGCACGGCGGGAATGCCAGCCGCGCGCGCGGCGGCCATTGCCTCATCGTTGACGATGCCAAGCTGCACCCAGATACCGCCCACCCCCACGGCAATGGCTTCCTGCACAACGGGCAGCACCTGCTCTGCGCGGCGGAAGATGTCGACCAGATCGATGCGCTGGCCGGCGGCCGCCAGTGTTGTCGCCGCTTCGGCCAGCGTGGCGTAGCACGGCTCGCCGAGCACATCTTCGCCAGCGTGCTGTGGGTTGACCGGCACGATGCGATAGCCGGCCTGCTGCAGATAACGCGCCACGTCATAGCTCGGCCGCGTGGGGCGCGGCGACAGACCCACCACGGCGATGGTCTTGCCGGACAGCAGCCGGCGCATGGTGGCTTGTTCGTCGACGTAGGAAGGATTGGCGGACATGGCGGTTGGATAGCGCGTGTTCAGGTAGTGGGCCGCCTGCACGCGGCACTCAGATCATCGACCCGCACGGCGGCACGGAAAGCCCCCGACGAATACGGGCCCACTTCATACGGCCCGTAGTGCACGACGACGCGGTCTCCTTGGAGCGTAAACGGAAACGCCGGGTTACGCAGGTCCTTCTCTTTGAGCACGCCGCGCGTGGCTTCAGGCGCCCCTTCGCGCTTGAGTGCGCCGACGACCTGCGTGTTGAAGCTCTGTAGGCAGGCGGATGTGGGGTTCAGTACATCCGCCAGGGTGATCGGCTGGAAGCCCTGCGCGCCGCGTCGCCAGTTGCCCGCCGTAAAGCCGTAGTTGCCGTGCGCACCACCGCTGTACGCCCAGACCATGCGCAGCAGGCTCACCGTGTCGCCCAGGCCGACGGCGCTGATGCGGATGACGCATTCGGTGTCGTACTGATCGCAGCGGTTGATGCGCAGTGATTGCACCAGTGCATCTATGGCCGCATCGCCGGTCACGGGGTAGCGCTCGGTGATGGTGGCCTGGCCGGCAGTGCCGGTGATTTCTCGATAACGCGCCGCGCGCTTAAGGGTGAAGGGCTGGCTGCGGCCGCCGTCGCTCCAGGTGCCGGTGGCGGCAGTGCCGTCCGCAGACAACGCGCCGGAGAGCGTACCGCCCTCGCGCACCATGGGCTGGCCGCTAGGGTCGAGTGCATCGGCGCGCTCACGCCACACGAAGCGGCGTTCGGGCGCGTTGCGGCCTTCGATGGTCCACATGGTGCGACCTTGGGGGCGGTCGTCGTAGGCGTCACCGGTGAGCGTATCCGCAACCGGGTCCTTGTCTTGGTCACGCGCCTTGGGAGGCGGGTCGTACACGCTCAGCCAGACGCTCCAGCCGGGGTTGTCGGCACCCTTGCCTACCGTACCTTGCCAGAACGTGCCGGCGTGGCGCTCGCGTGGCTCCTGCGGTTTTGCAAGGGGTGTGGTTGGCGTGGAAGCAACAGGTGCGGAGGCTGCAGGCGCACTTGCGGGCGCCGTAGACGGCGCGGAGGCCGCTTCGCCCGCGGCATGTGCCGAACCGACCGCGCAGACTGCCGCCATCAAGGTAACAAAAACGCCGCCTCCGGCCGATTTCCATGCCGCCGAATGCGTCAAACAATGCACCGTCTGCCTGTGCATGCTTCCCTCCTATGACCCAACACCCCAGACTGGTCCGCGCGTGGCAGGCCCGCCTATCCTCAAGCCCCGCGCCACTGCGCGGCAAAGTCGTGGGACTGTGCAGGTGCAGCAGACGTTCCCCAGAGCATGTTTTCAAGCGCTTTTTGCATCACGCCCGGTGGGTTCTTACAGCACTTGCATTCGATTGCAATCCGACACACTTTGTTACGCCTTGGGGTTCCCTCGTCGCCCACAATGCCTCGGCACGCGACGTCTTTGTGTCCAATTGTTGTGCGCCAGCCGGGTTCTCCTCCCAGCAATGCGGCGCGCGCCACACACGGTTGCGTTGCAAGGTTACCCCTCCCTTTCGAATTGACCCCTCGAAGGGATTTCCCGTCCGCGCGGCGCTCCCCGGCCCGCGCGCTTTTTTTTGCCTGCACGATCTGCGCAGCACCCTCACGCGTGAGCACGGTCCGTGCCGCCGCATGGTCACCCCCGATACACGCCCTTACAAAACCAAGTCGGCCCTTCGCCGCCTGCGGCGTTTAATGGAGACATCCACGCGGCGCGTGCCGCCATAAAAACGAGGGCTCATCATGTCCACTCCATCCCGTCGTTCTCTCCGCCTCACCGGTATGCGGCTGCCGCACGTGCTGCGCGCCGTGGGTATTGCTGCAGTGCTGCTGGTCTGCGGCTCACGGGCAGCGCTGGCCGCCGACCCGGCTTCGCGCGTCGCGCGGCTATCTGACTTCTCCGGTGCGGTGAGCTTTGCGCCGGCCGGCTCCGACGACTGGGCCGGCGCCACGCTCAACCGCCCGTTTACGACGGGCGACCGTCTGTGGTCCGACCAAGGCAGCCGTAGCGAACTGCACGTCGGCTCCACCGCGCTGCGCCTGGGGCAGAACACCGGCGCCACGCTGGTCGACCTGGACGACCGCAACACGCAGGTCAAGCTCACACAAGGCGCATTGTCGGTTCGCGTGCGTGCGCTGCCACCGGACCAGACTGTTGAGATCGACACACCCAATCTAGCCTTCACGCCGCAGGCACCGGGTGAATACCGCCTCGATGTCGCGCCAGACGGCTCCAGCACCACCGTTACCGTCTGGCATGGCGACGGCACGGCCTACGGCGACGACCGCTCCGTGCCGTTGGGCGCGGGCCAGCAGGTCCGCTTTGGCGGCACCGACCTGGCCGAAGCCGGTGGCACGGACAACCCCAACCGCGATGCCTTCGACCACTGGGCCGAGTCACGCGACGCCCGCGAAGACGCATCCGTCTCCGCCCGCTACGTCGGCCGCGAAATGACCGGCTACGAAGCTCTGGACGACAACGGCACATGGCGCGAGGAAGACGGCTACGGCGCCGTGTGGGTGCCACGCGCAGTGCCAGCCGGCTGGGCGCCCTATCGCACCGGCCATTGGGCATGGGTGGCGCCCTGGGGCTGGACCTGGGTCGATGATGAACCCTGGGGTTTCGCACCGTTCCACTATGGCCGTTGGGCCTACGTCGGCACAACGTGGTGCTGGGTGCCGGGTCCGGTGGTGCCGCGCCCGGTGTATGCGCCGGCGCTGGTCGGCTTCGTGGGTGGTGGTGGTGGCGGCGGTGTGAGCTGGGGCATCAACATCTCGATCGGCTCGCCGGGCGTGGCGTGGTTCCCGTTGGCCCCGGGCGAGGCATATCGCCCCGTCTATGCCGCCAGCCCCACCTACGTGACCAACATCAACCGCACGGTGGTGGTGAACAACGTCACGGTCAACAAGACGATCATCAACAACAACGTGACCAACATCACCAATGTGAACCGCGTCACGTATGTCAACGCCAACAACCCCGCCGCGCTGACAGCAGTGCCGGCCAAGACCTTCGTCAGCGGCCAGCCGGTCGGCCCTGCCATGGCACGACTGCGCCCCGAACAGATGCGCGCGCAACTGGCGCATGCGCAGATCGTGTCAACGCCGGCGCTGGCACCAGTGAGGGCAAGTCTGGTGGGCGCAGCCGCTGCCAGTGGCGCGCACCCGTTGCCGCCAGCACAGGTGTTCTCGCGGCAAGCCATTGCGGTGCGTGCACCACAGGCGCCGGCAGGCGGGCGTGATGCATTGGCCGAGCGCTTCCACTCCCAAGGCGGCACATTGGCCGGCGCCGGCCCCGCGTGGACGGGCGGCAGCGCCCCCGCACATGTCGCACCGGTGCGTGGGCCGGCCAACGCCGGCGCGCAGCCGATGCCAGCGGGGGCGCAGGCGGCGGGCCTGCGCCTCACGCGCGCCACACCGGCCAACATGCCGCATGGTGAAGGCGCGCCGCATCTGGGCAACCAGCCAACGCCGGGGAATGCACAAGGCCCGCATGGTGCACAACAACCCGCGCCGCAAGCATTCATGGCGCCGGGCACCACCACGCACCCTGGACAACAACCCGGTGCACAGCCTGCGCAGGAGCAACGTCGCGGTGAAGAGCGCGCCATCTTGCCGAAGCCCGCGCTGCCCCCGCAGTCGCCCGCTGGTATGACGTCACTTCCGCAGCCGCAGGAAGGCATGCGCGCAGACATCTCCCGCGAGGAACATCGTCCGGTGCAAGCGCAGCAACCGCAACCGCGCCCCGCTGAAGTCATTCGGCCGACCGCGCCCGCACCGCAGGAACGTCCGCGTCCAGAGCCACGTCAGCCTGAGCAGCACTTCGAAGCACCGCGCCCATCGGCACAGCCGCCGCGTCCGGTGGAAATTCACCCGTCGCAGCCGCTGCCTCGGCCCGAACCGCGTCCGGAGCCGCAGCGTCCGCAACCCCAACCTCAACCGCCGCACGTTGAGCACCACGAAGCCGCGCCCGCACAGCCGCACCCACAGGGCCAAGGCGGCCACAACGAGCAACACCGTGAAGAGGACCACCACTAAGCAACAACGGTAGCGACAGGCAACAAAAAAGCAGCCCAAACGGGCTGCTTTTTCTTGGGCCATACCGACCTGCCAGGCAGATCGGCATCAACCGGCGTTCAGCGCTTGCGACGCAGGCGCGCGATCGCGGCCAACTGCGCAGCAGCCACGGCCAGTTCACCTTGCGCACGGGCCAGATCGATGTCGCTGCTTTGGTTCTGCAGCGCCTCTTCGGCCGCACGCTTGGCTTCGTTCGCCTTGGCTTCGTCCAGGTCGTGACCGCGGATTGCGGTATCGGCCAGCACGGTCACCTTCTTCGGCTGCACTTCGAGAATGCCGCCGGCAACGAACACAAACTCTTCGCCACCATCTTCCTTCTCGATGCGCACGGCGCCCGGCTTGATGCGCGTGATCAGCGGCGTGTGGCCAGGCAGAATGCCCAGCTCGCCGGCTTCACCCGGCAGTGCCACAAACTTGGCATTGCCGGAGAAGATCTCGTGCTCAGCGCTGACGACGTCTACATGAATGGTTGCCATCTCGATTCCTTTGCTCAGAAAAGCCGCTTCCTGAATGGACTTCAGAAAGCCAGTGCTGACCCCGGCTCTCGCACAGGGTCAGACGTTGCTCTTACTGGAGCTTCTTGGCCTTCTCGAAGGCTTCGTCGATCGAGCCGACCATGTAGAACGCCTGTTCCGGCAGGTGATCGCACTCGCCGTCCACCAGCATCTTGAAGCCGCGGATGGTTTCCTTCAGCGGCACGTACTTGCCCGGCGAACCCGTGAACACTTCCGCCACGTGGAACGGCTGCGACAGGAAACGCTGGATCTTACGGGCGCGGCCCACAGCCAGCTTGTCTTCCGGCGACAGTTCGTCCATGCCCAGAATTGCGATGATGTCGCGCAGTTCCTTGTAGCGCTGCAGCGTCTTCTTCACGCGGTCGGCGACGTCATAGTGCTCTTGGCCCACGATCTGCGGGTCGAGCTGACGCGAAGTCGAGTCGAGCGGATCCACTGCAGGGTAGATACCCAGTGCTGCGATGTCACGCGACAGCACGACGGTCGAGTCCAGGTGCAGGAAGGTCGTTGCCGGCGACGGGTCGGTCAAGTCATCGGCAGGCACGTACACGGCCTGGATCGACGTGATCGAGCCGGTCTTGGTCGACGTAATACGCTCTTGCAGCTTGCCCATTTCTTCAGCCAGCGTCGGCTGATAGCCCACGGCGGAAGGCATACGGCCCAGCAGTGCCGACACTTCGGTACCGGCCAGCGTGTAGCGGTAGATGTTGTCGACGAAGAACAGGATGTCACGGCCTTCGTCACGGAAGCGCTCGGCCATCGTCAGGCCGGTCAGCGCCACGCGCAGACGGTTGCCCGGCGGCTCGTTCATCTGGCCGAACACCATGGCCACCTTGTCGAGCACGTTGGAGTCCTTCATTTCGTGGTAGAAGTCGTTGCCCTCACGGGTACGCTCGCCCACGCCAGCAAACACCGACAAGCCCGAGTGCTGCTTGGCGATGTTGTTGATCAGCTCCATCATGTTCACGGTCTTGCCGACACCGGCGCCACCGAACAGACCCACCTTACCGCCCTTGGCGAACGGGCAAACCAGGTCAATCACCTTGATGCCGGTTTCCAGCAGGTCCACCGACGGCGACAGTTCGTCGAACTTCGGGGCCTTCTGGTGAATCGCGCGCTTTTCGTCGCAGGCGATCGGGCCGGCTTCGTCAATCGGACGACCCAGCACGTCCATGATGCGGCCCAGCGTGCCGTGACCGACAGGCACCGAGATCGCTGCGCCGGTACCCTTGACCGCCATGCCGCGGCGCAGGCCGTCGGACGAGCCCAGTGCAATGGTACGCACCACGCCGTCGCCCAGCTGTTGTTGCACTTCGAAGGTCAGGCCCTTCTCGGCGAACGATTTCTCGTTGCTGTCTTCCAGCACGAGTGCCTCGTAGATATGGGGCATTGCGTCACGCGGGAACTGAATGTCCACCACGGCGCCGATACACTGCACAATTGTTCCGATACTCATTTGTATCTCCAATAACTTAAATCTTTGCCGTGGGCGTCAGACCGCTGCCGCGCCGCTGACGATTTCGGACAGTTCCTTCGTGATCGCTGCCTGACGGGTCTTGTTGTAGACCAGTTGCAGTTCGCCGATCACGTTCTTTGCGTTGTCCGAAGCCGCCTTCATCGCTACCATCCGGGCCGACTGCTCGGAGGCCATGTTCTCGGCCACCGCTTGGTACACCAGCGCCTCGACATAGCGGATCAGCAGCTCGTCGACCACCGTTTGCGCGTCCGGCTCGTAGATGTAGTCCCACGAGTAGGCTTGCTTCTCGGCGTCGGTCTGCGTCAGCTTGTCGGCTGTGAGCGGCAGCAACTGCTCAACCACCGGCTCCTGCTTCATCGTGTTGATGAAGCGGGTGTACGCGAGGTACACAGCATCGATCTCGCCGGCCGCAAATGCGTCCAGCTGAACCTTGATCGCGCCGATCAGCTTTTCCAGATGCGGCGTGTCACCCAGGTGCACGACGTTCGAGACGACCTTCGCGCCGATACGGCCCAGGAACTGCATGCCCTTGGTACCGATGGCCGTAGCCTGCGTCTCGATGCCCTTGCCCTGCTGCTCACGCAGCTGGTTGGTCACGGCGCGCAGCACGTTGGTGTTCAAGCCACCGCACAGGCCCTTGTCCGTCGTCACCACGATCAGGCCAGCGCGCTTGATGTCGCGCGCCACCATGAACGGGTGCGTGTACTCCGGATTGGCCTGCGCCATGTGCGCAGCAACGTTGCGGATCTTCTCAGCGTACGGGCGGGCAGCACGCATCCGTTCCTGCGCCTTGCGCATCTTGGACGCGGCGACCATTTCCATCGCCTTGGTGATCTTGCGCGTGTTTTGCACGCTCTTGATCTTGGTGCGGATTTCTTTTGTTCCGGCCATTTCACTCTCTCCGTTCAGACCTGGCCACGCAGGCTAAGCGTGACCAGTTCCAGGATTGACGCGGTTAGAACGCGGCGGACTTCTTGAAATCCTCGATCGCGGCACGCAGAGCGGCCTCATCATCCTTCGACAGATCCTTCGTATCTTCGATGCGGTTGATGAGATCGGCGTACTTCGTCTTCAGCGTGTCGTGCAGGCCCTTTTCGAAAGCCAGGATGTCCTTCACGTCCACGTTGTCGAGGAAGCCGTTGTTGGCTGCGTACAGCGACGCGGCCAGCTGCCACACTTGCAGCGGCTGGTATTGCGGCTGCTTGAGCAGTTCGGTCACGCGGCGGCCGCGCTCGAGCTGCTTGCGGGTCGCTTCGTCCAGGTCGGAAGCGAACTGCGCGAACGCAGCCAGTTCACGGTACTGGGCCAGGTCGGTACGGATACCGCCGGACAGCTTCTTGATGACCTTGGTCTGAGCCGCACCACCCACACGCGACACCGAGATACCGGCGTTGATAGCGGGGCGAACGCCAGCGTTGAACAGGTCGGTTTCCAGGAAGATCTGGCCGTCGGTAATCGAGATCACGTTGGTCGGCACGAACGCGGACACGTCGCCGGCCTGCGTTTCGATCACGGGCAGCGCGGTCAGCGAACCGGTCTTGCCCTTGACTTCGCCGTTGGTGATCTTTTCGATGTGCTCAGCGTTCACACGGGCAGCACGCTCCAGCAGGCGCGAGTGCAGGTAGAACACGTCGCCCGGGTAGGCTTCACGGCCCGGCGGGCGGCGCAGCAGCAGCGAAACCTGACGGTACGCCCAAGCTTGCTTGGTCAGATCGTCGTACACGATCAGGGCGTCTTCGCCGCGGTCGCGGAAGTACTCACCCATCGTGCAGCCGGCGTAGGCCGACAGGTACTGCATGGCAGCCGAGTCGGAAGCGGCAGCAGCCACCACGATCGTGTATTCCAGCGCGCCGTGCTCTTCCAGCTTGCGCACCACGTTGGCGATCGTCGAAGCCTTCTGGCCGATTGCCACGTACACGCAGAAGATGCCCTTGCCCTTCTGGTTGATGATGGCGTCGACGGCCACAGCGGTCTTGCCGGTCTGGCGGTCGCCAATGATCAGCTCACGCTGGCCACGGCCGATCGGCACCATCGCGTCGATCGACTTCAGGCCGGTCTGCACCGGCTGGCTCACCGACTGACGTGCGATCACGCCCGGAGCGACCTTCTCGATCACGTCCGTCTTCTTGGCGTTGATCGGGCCCTTACCGTCGATCGGCTGGCCCAGCGCGTTGACCACGCGGCCCAGCAGTTCCGGACCAACCGGCACTTCCAGAATGCGGCCCGTGCACTTGACTTCCTGGCCTTCGGAAATGTGCTCGTACTCACCCAGGATCACGGCGCCGACCGAGTCGCGCTCGAGGTTCAGCGCGAGGCCGAACGTGTTGCCCGGGAATTCCAGCATTTCGCCTTGCATCACGCCCGACAGGCCATGAATGCGGCAGATACCGTCCGTCACGGAAATGACCGTGCCGGTGTTCTTTGCGTCAGCGCCAGCCTTCAAGCCCTCGATACGGGTCTTGATCAGGTCGCTGATCTCGGAGGGGTTCAGTTGCATCGAATGCTCCTAATTCTTCAATCTGTCCGCGGGCAATCTCATCGGCGCCTCGCGGAACAGCATTACGCGGCGGTCAGCGCAGACTGCATCTGCGTCAGGCGCGCGCGCACCGAGGTGTCGAGCACTTCGTCGCCAATCTGCACACGCACGCCGCCGATCAACGAAGGATCGACGCTCACGTGAGCCTGCAGCTTCTTGCCGAACTTGCGTTCGAGCGTGGCGACCAGTTCGGTCAGGGGCGCGCCCTCAAGCGGGAACGCACTGGTGATCTCGACGTCGGCGGCGCCTTCGCTGGCATTCCGCAGCACATGGAATTGCGCGGCAATTTCCGGCAGCAGCGACAGGCGCTTGTTGGCCACCAGCAGGCCAACCAGTTCCTTCGCCTCATGCGACACCGGAGATTTCAACGCCGACAGGAAGATCCCCGCCACATCGGCTTTGGAGAGCTTCGGATCATCGGCGACTGCCTTCATGTCGGGTACGGCGGCAATTTGCCCCATTTCCGACACGAGCTCAGACCATGCACCCAGATTGCCGGCCTTCGCTACGCGAAACAGCGCCTCTGCGTACGGACGGGCAACGGTTGCGAGTTCTGCCATGATTACAGCTCAGCCTTGAGTTGATTGAGCAGATCAGAGTGGACCTGCGCATTGACTTCACGCTTGAGGATCTGCTCGGCACCCTTGACGGCCAGCGTAGCAACCTGGTCGCGCAGCGATTCACGCGCACGCACGGTTTGCTGCTCGGCTTCGGCCTTGGCTTGCGCGATGATGCGCGCGGCTTCGGCTTGGGCGTTTTGCTTGATCTCGTCGGCGCTCATCTGGGCACGCTTTTCGGCGTCCGCGATGCGCTGCGCGCCTTCATTGCGCGCTTCGGTCAGTGCCTGCTCGACCCGCTTGTTGGCCAGCTCCAGCTCAGCCTTGCCCTTATCGGCAGCGGCCAGGCCATCGGCAATTTTCTTCGCGCGTTCGTCGAGCGCCTTCACCAGGGGCGGCCAAATGAACTTGGCAACAACCCACCACAGGATGAAGAACACGACCATCTGCGCGACGAGTGTGGCGTTCAGGTTCATGGTGTGTTCCTTTCGGTATTGAGACTACGGATCAATGCACGAAGCGGCGAGGGTCACGCGGTGCGTTCACCCAGGCCGCCTCCGGCATCATGCAGACCGAAAAGAATTACTTGATGACCGACAGCAGCGGGTTGGCGAACGCGAACAGCATGGCCACACCAACGCCGATCAGGAATGCCGCGTCGATCAGGCCAGCCAGCAGGAACATCTTGGTTTGCAGCGGGTTCATCAGCTCAGGCTGACGTGCGCAGGCTTCGATGTACTTGCCACCCATCAGTGCGATGCCGAGGCAGGCGCCGATGGCACCCAGGCCGATGATGATGCCGATACCGATGGCGGTCAGACCTTGGATGTTGGCGAGAAATGCTTGCATGATGACTCCCTTTTACGTGAAAGACTAAGAACTTGAGAACTTGAAAAAACCAAACGGAACCGGAGAACCTGAACCGCTACTTAGTGGTGATCATGTGCCTGGCCGATGTACACCAGCGTCAGCATCATGAAAATGAACGCCTGCAGCAGAACGATCAGGATGTGGAAGATCGCCCAAACCGCACCGGCCACCACGTGACCTACGAAACCCAGTGCCGAGAAATCAGCACCGAACGTCCAGATCGAGCCAAGCAGCGCGATCAGCAGGAACACCAGCTCGCCCGCGTACATGTTGCCGAACAACCGCATGCCCAGCGACACAGCCTTAGCGAGGAATTCAATGATGTTGAGGATCAGGTTGAACGGCGCGAGGTACCACTTGGCGCCAAACGGAGCGGAGAGCAACTCGTGCGCGAAGCCGCCCGCGCCCTTGATCTTGAAGCTGTAGTAGATCATCAGGATCAGCACGGCGAAGGACATGCCGAAGGTGCCGTTCAGATCGGCCGTGGCCACCGCGCGGTGGTGCGGCACGTGCACGCCAAAGGTGCCGAGGATGTGGTTGACGCCCGTGACCCAGTCCACCGGGATCAAGTCGACCGCGTTCATCAGCGTGACCCACACGAAGACCATCAGGGCCAGCGGAGCGATCCAGGAGCGATCGCCGTGAATGATGCCCTTGGCCTGGTCGTCGACCATCTCGACAACCAGCTCAACGAAGGCCTGGAAGCGTCCCGGAACACCAGAGGTGACACGGCGCGCGGCCATGCCCAGGAAGATGATGCCGATCAGGCCCATCAACACGGACCAGAACATCGTGTCCCAGTTGATGACGGTGAAGTCGACGACGGACGCCTGCTTGCCGCCGAGGCTATTGAAATTCTGCAAATGCTCCGCGATATACGCGGAAGGCGTGAGAGCGTGCTCGGCGGCGTGGCCGGCGGCTTCTGCGACTTCAGTTGCCATGATGATTCAGTCCAATATTGCGAAACATTCTTCGTGACACGTTCTTGCTCGCGCCCGATGCTCAACAGGTTTCCCTGGAGATCGCGGACTGCACGCGGCTGGAACGCGCCACCTTATTCTTGCGGAGTGTCAGTGCAATGAACCGGGGCTTCTCCTGCCGCCTGTTCCTGCCACCTCCCGACACATCCCGTGCGCCTGCGGCAATGCTGCAGGCTTGGTCTTTCATCGTACCGTCAACGCAGTGCGAGTCCGACCCAGTACATCTTGAGCGCCAGGATCAGGGTGATCAGCAAGGGCAGCCAATGCAGCCCCTTGAACATCACCACCACAATCACCAGCAGTGCGACCGTGCCGAGCACCTTGATCGCTTCGCCCACCACCAGACGGGCGATGGACTCGAACCCCTTGGCCGTCGACAGTCGCATCGCGAACCATGCCGAAGGCACCACGCACACGCCACCACCCAGCAGGGCCGACAACGCAGCCTGGCCTGCCGACGTAGCGCCTGTACCCGCAAACCAGCTACCCACATACCATCCGAGCGCACACAACAGTGTGATGGCCACCTGGCCGAGCACGATGGAGAAGGGCGTGATACGCGAAGCCCGCAGGGCCTGCTCGCCGAACATGGCAACCGCTTCGTCATGTGAGAGCACATGCACCGGCGGCTCCGCCTTCCCTGCGTCATCATCCCAATCGTCGTGCTCCGGAGCCTGCGCCGAGACTGGTCGGGCGGCTTCCAACGAAGCGTAAGAATCGGGCCGTTGCCGCGTGGCTGGCTGCATGGAAGAATGGCCTTTCAACATGCCGCACCGCTTTGGGTCAGGCGGATTTAAAACCGCACGATTTTACGGGACATGGCGTTCACCAGTCAACGCGCAAGCGAACGGTCGTGCGGGCGCCTTCGACAGCACCCGGAGCGGCTGCGTTCCACGCTCCATACGCAATGATGTGCTGCTGCCAGGGCACCGAATCCGCCTGATGGAGCGGTGCCTTGGTGATTCCATGATGGTATTGCCCGCGCACAGCGTCGATGACGTACGAGGTAATCGCACTGATTCGGTGCCGGTGAATGCCCGCAAATGGCGCGGCGGCGCGGGTCGCACCGACTGCGTCAAACTGTCGCAGTCATGCGACTCAGGCGGCCTCTTCGTCGCCGTCCGGACGCAGGCGTGCCAGCAAACCGTCAAACTCATCGAGACTGCTGAACTGCACGGTCAACTGACCACGGCCCTTGGCCGCCAGCTTGATCTGCACACCCAGGCCCAGTTGGTCCGCCAGTTCTTCTTCCAGGCGGGCGACGTCACGCCCACCTTGGTGCGCGCCCTTCTGCTTGAGCGACTTCAACTCGAACGGCTTGAGCGTCAACGCCACCAGCTTTTCCGTCTCGCGCACCGACAGACGCTTGTTGACGATCTGGTTGGCCAACAGGATCTGTGTCGCACTGTCGACTGCCAGCAGCGCACGGGCGTGGCCCATGT
>NZ_JAELUI010000133.1 GCF_016429285.1 Ralstonia sp. ASV6 | reverse complement strand
GTTCTATCGACCTGCTGAAGTGGATCTTCTGATCGGCACTCCGGAGAAGGCGACCCGCGAACTGGGCTGGAAGCCGCAAACCACGCTCGAACAGCTTTGCCAGATGATGGTCGAGGCAGATCTGCGTCGGAACGAGCAAGGCTATTCTTTCTGATTGATATGCCAACGGTCCTTATCACGGGTGTCCGGGGCTTCACCGGCGGGTATCTGGCCAGGAGGCTTCGCTCCGAAGGCTATCGCGTCGTTGGGCTTGCGCAAGAAGGTGGCGCCCCGGAAGAAGACATCTTGCAGTGCGATCTGATGGATCGTCAGGGGCTTGCTGATGCGCTGTCTGGCGTCAAGCCAGACCATATCGTGCACTTGGCGGCCATTGCCTTTGTCGCACACGGAAATGTTGACGCGATCTACCGAACCAATGTGGTTGGAACCCGGAACATTCTGGAGGCTGCTGCGGGCGTTGCGCCGAAGTCGATCTTGTTGGCAAGTAGTGCGAACGTTTACGGCAATACGCCAGTGGATCCGCTGGATGAAACGATTGCGCCCGCGCCCGCTAACGACTATGCGGTCAGCAAGATGGCGATGGAGCTGATGGCAAGGCTCTGGACGCCGCGATTGCCGGTCACTGTCGTGCGGCCGTTCAACTATACAGGCGTGGGCCAATCATCAGACTTCCTGCTGCCGAAGATCGTCGATCACTTCCGTCGTGGCGCGGAGGAAATCGAACTGGGCAATCTGGATGTTGCCCGGGATTTCTCGGACGTTAGAGTGACTGTAGATGCTTACGCGCGACTGCTTCGGGTAGCAGCGGTTGGCGAGGTCTTCAATGTTTGCTCGGGCAAAGCATACAGTCTGCAGGATGTACTCGATATTATGGAGCGCATAGCTGGCTACAAGATTCGCGTGAGGATAAATCCGGCGTTCGTCCGCCAGGGTGACGTGAAATACCTGCGTGGTAGCAATCAGAAATTGCGTGACAAGATCGGCGATATCAAGGTGATCGCGCTAGAAGAAACCCTGCGCTGGATGTATGAAGCCTGAAGGAAGCAGCCCCTTGCGCGTTCTGCACGTTTATCGCACTTACTTTCCGGATCCACCGGGAGGTTTGCAGGAGGCCATCCGGCAGATTTGTCTTGGTACGCGGGATTTCGGTGTGGAATCCAGGGTTTTTGCACTGTCTCCCCAACCTCAGCCGAGGGAGATCGCGCTTGCCGAAGGGGTGGTCGCGCGTGCAAAATCGTGGGCTGCCCCGGCTTCCTGCGACCTAGGTGGCCTCCATGCGTTCAGGAGCTATCAAACCCTGTCTAGATGGGCCGACGTGGTCAATTTTCACTTTCCCTGGCCGTTCGGCGATCTACTGCGCCTGACCGACGCTGCGGATAAGCCGGCCATATTGACTTACCACTCCGATATCGTGCGCCAGCGCTGGCTGGGGGCGCTCTATGGGCCGCTAATGCGGCGCACATTGAAAAGCATGTCGGCAGTGGTGGCCACCTCTCCCGCGTATGCGAAGACCAGCCAAGCGCTGTGCGAAGATGTTCATGCCTCACGCATCAAGGTGATCCCGCTCGGCATAGCGGACTATGGCCGCCCTAGGCAGGAGCGTGATGCCATTTTGCTTGGCAGGTTGGGACTGAGCGGGAGGCCGATTATTATCGCGCTCGGCGTGCTGCGCTACTACAAGGGCTTGCACACGCTGATCGAAGCAGCTCCTGCACTGGATGCCGATGTCGTGATCGCCGGTTCCGGGCCGGAGTTGGATCGGCTCCAGGCGCTTGCTGCGGCTCACGGTGCGCGCAACGTGATCTTTGCGGGGCAGGTGAGCGACGAAGAGAAGGCCGCGCTGTTAGCCTCGTGCTACGCCATGGTATTGCCGTCGCATTTGCGTTCTGAGGCGTTCGGCATGGTGCTCGTAGAGGCCGCAATGTTTGGCAAGCCAATGGTGTGTTGCGAAATTGGCTCCGGCACGTCGTATGTCAATCTGCATGGTGTGACAGGCCTGGTTGTGCCGCCGGAGTCGCCAGAGCGCCTGGCCGCTGCCATCCTCGAGCTGCTCGCTGAGCCGCAGCGTGCGGCGAGGATGGGGCGTGCAGCGAGGGAGCGTTACCAGGCGCTGTTTTCTGGCCCCGCGCTGGGCGAGGCATACAGCCGTCTTTACCGCGAGGTAGCGGGCCGCTAGCACGTCTGATGACGAGGGCCGTTCCGGTGGCGCTGACGTAGGCGGATTCGCTGCGTCTTCCCTCTGCCAGGGTGCATGCCGCATGCGTGGCGAGCGCTGTGCTGCCACCTCAGAATCTTTCTTACCCTTTCGCCAAAGGATCCTTGGTCTTGGAACACTATCTGGTCACGGGCGCCACGGGTTTTGTCGGCCGGGCTGTGCTGCGAGCCCTGCGCGAACGGGGTGCCGAGGTGACTGCGCTGGTGCGTGCGTCTGGCACAGAGGCACGACAGGTGGATGTCCCGGCAATACCGGTCAGCTCAGACTTCGCGCACATCGGGCGGGAATGGCCTGCCGACTTGCGGACGCACTGCGTGCTTCACTTAGCCGCGCGCGTCCATGTGATGGACGAGCGAGCGGTCAATCCCCTTGCAGCATTTCGGGCCACCAATGTGACCGGCACCCTGAATCTTGCATCGGCTGCGGCGCGTGCTGGTGTCAGTCGCTTCGTCTATGTCAGCAGCATCAAGGCCGCAGGCGAGTCCGAGCAAGGGCACCCGCTGCGCGAGGACGATCCCGCGCGCCCGGCTGATCCCTATGGTCAATCCAAATATGAAGCGGAGCAAATGCTGTTCGAGTTTGGGCACCGGGAAGGTCTGGAGGTGGTAGTCCTGCGGCCGCCGCTAGTCTATGGCCCAGGCGTCAAGGCCAACTTTTTCAGCCTGATGGCTGCAGTGGCCCGCGGTATGCCGCTGCCGTTGCGCTACGCGTCCGCGCCTCGCAGCCTTATTGGTGCGGATAATCTTGTATCGTCGATTCTCGTTGCGGCCAGCCATCCTGCCGCTGCTGGCCAAGTGTTCCATGTGTCGGATGGGCATGATGTCGGTGTCGATGAGCTTACCCGTCTGTTGGGCCAGGCGCTGGGGTGTCGAGCACGCCTGCTTCCTGTACCAGTTGGGCTGTTGCGCCTGGCAGGAACCATCACGGGGCGCAGTGAGGTGGTTCAGCGCTTGATTGATCCCCTGCGGGTCGATCCGAGTAAGATCAAGGCCCTACTAGGGTGGCAGGCGCCGTTCTCGCTGCAAGAAGGGTTGGCCCAGACAGCCGACTGGTACCGTTCGTTACGTCGCTAAGTGCCTGTGATGTCCTTCTTGTTTGACAAACTCCTGCTGTCTTCCGTCTCGGCCGTGCTAGGTACGGCGCTAACATTGTTCGTGCTACTCAAGACTGGAGCTGCGCAGCGACTCGCGATCGACGTACCGAATCAACGTTCGCTACACATTCAGCCGATTCCGCGGGTAGGAGGTGTTGGCATCACTGCCGTATGCGTGCCGCTGATTGTCATTGCAGCCCCGACGCTTTGGCCGCTGGCACTGCTTTCGGCCCTATTGGGAGCGTTGTCGCTCGTGGACGATCGTTGGGGTTTGTCGGCGCGTTATCGCTTTGTTTGCCACTTGGCCTCAGCTGCAGCGCTGTTGGCGCTGCA
The DNA here is from genome assembly GCF_016429285.1 of Ralstonia sp. ASV6. Classification (GTDB taxonomy): domain Bacteria; phylum Pseudomonadota; class Gammaproteobacteria; order Burkholderiales; family Burkholderiaceae; genus Ralstonia; species Ralstonia flaminis. Next base: position 11,444 of record NZ_JAELUI010000133.1, on the reverse strand, counting down.
ACCTCCGCCGATGTGGTGGCTAGCCCCCTTACTGGCGTTGGCCCTGGGGTGGATGCTGAATCTGTATAACTTCATGGACGGCGCGGATGGTTTGGCCGGAGGCATGGCTTTGATTGGCTTTTCCGCGTACTCGCTAGCCGCCACGCCTGCGCACGCGGAAATCGCGGCGGCAGCTGGGATTGTCGCAGGCGCCGCTGCAGGATTTCTGTTCTTTAACTTCCCTCCGGCCAAGGTGTTTCTGGGCGATGTCGGCTCGGTACCGTTGGGGTTTTTGGCCGGAGGAGTCGGTTACTGGGGCTGGGTGGCGGGTGCTTGGTCCCCCTTGCTCCCGGTCATCGCGTTCTCACCATTCATCGCTGATGCCACGGTCACTTTGCTCAAGCGATTTGCCAGAGGGGAGCGTGTTTGGGAGGCGCATCGTGAGCACTACTACCAGCGTATGATTCGCATGGCGGGTGCCCATCGGCCTGTGGTTCTGCAATGGTACGCATTGATGCTGGTGGGCTTGATGCTTGCCCAAGTATCTTTGTTTCTCTCAGTCTGGCAGGGCTGCATCCTTCTTGCTGGCTGGGGCCTGATTCTGGTTCTGCTGGGGCGCGCTATCGATATACGATGGCGCTTGTTTCTGGCGGCTGCGCCGAATTGAGTAGTTCACAACATGCAATTCCTAAGAACTGGTTCCCCGCGTATTCGGTGGCTGTCCCTTGCCGCTTTTGTGTTCGACCTCAGCGCTGTCGCCGCGGCTTGGTTGGTCAGTTTCTATATTCGCTTCAACGGTACGCCACCTGACGAATATTGGAACGGCGCGCTGGCCGCGATGGCCTGGGTTCTGCCCATCCATGCGCTGATGTTCCGCCTCTTCGAGCTGTATCGCGGCATGTGGGTGTTCGCGAGTTTGCCGGACTTACTGCGTATCGCCAAAGCTGTGGTTTCCGGCGCGATCCTCACCATAGCCATTGGCACCATGCTGCAACCGGTCCCTGCCATTCCGCGCTCGGTACTGGCTCTTATGCCAATCCTGCTGTTTCTCGTCATGGGAGGCAGCCGTGCCGTCTACCGGGCCTCGAAGGAGTTTTATCTCTATGGGGGGCTGATCGCACAAGGCAAGCCGGTGCTGCTGCTGGGCGCGGGCCACGCGGGGGCCAGCCTGGCGCGGGAACTGAGCCGTTCGGCGCAATGGCGGCTGGTGGGCTTGCTCGACGATGATGAATTAAAGCAAGGGCGCGAGCTCCACGGCTACAAGGTGCTGGGCCGTGTTGCCGACCTGCAGAGCATTGCGGCCCAGCACAAGATCAAGCACGTAATCATTGCAATGCCGTCGGCGCCGGCTGAAGTGCATCGGCGTGTCGCGAAACTGTGCGTGCGCGCCAACGTGAGTGCCCTGGTGCTACCTGCGTTGACGACGCTGAACCAGGGGCAGCCCTTCTTGTCCCGCATTCGCCAGATTGACCTCGAAGATTTGCTCGGGCGTGAACAGATTTCGATCGATACGCCGCATATCGAGGAACTGCTGCACGGAAAGGTTGCCATGGTGACGGGCGCAGGCGGCTCCATCGGCTCCGAGTTGTGCCGGCAGATCCTCCGGTTTGACCCTGCCCAACTGATTGCCTACGAGGTTTCCGAGTACGCCATCTATCGACTGGCAGAAGAACTGCGAGAGTATTTCCCTGGCGTTGCGGTCGTTCCAGTGGTTGGTGATGTCAAAGACTCATTGCTACTCGACGCGACGATGCAGCGGTATGCGCCCTACATCGTCTATCACGCGGCCGCGTACAAGCATGTGCCGCTGATGGAGGAACTTAATGCCTGGCAGGCCGTGCGCAATAATACGCTGGGTACTTATCGTGTCGCCCACTCGGCTATTCGGCATGGTGTGAGTCGCTTCGTTCTGATTTCGACCGACAAGGCGGTCAACCCCACCAATGTGATGGGTGCCTCAAAGCGCTTGGCGGAGATGATGTGCCAGGCGTTGCAGCAGGGCACGCGGCAGACCCGGCTGGAGACTGTGCGTTTTGGCAATGTCCTGGGCAGCGCCGGCAGCGTCATCCCGAAGTTCCAGGAGCAAATCGCTCGCGGTGGGCCGGTCACGGTCACCCACCCCGAGATTATCCGTTTCTTCATGACCATTCCGGAGGCCGCTCAGCTTGTTCTGCAAGCGTCGAGCATGGGCGAAGGCGGGGAAATTTTCCTGCTCGACATGGGCCAGCCAGTCAAGATTGCCGATCTCGCGCGCGATCTTATTCGTCTGTATGGCTTCGATGACGACCAGATCAAGGTCGTATTCACCGGTTTGCGGCCGGGCGAGAAACTGTACGAGGAACTGCTGGCGGACGAAGAGACCACGCGGGCTACACCGCACCCCAAATTGCGTATTGCACGCGCGAGAGAAGTGCCGGATCACCTTGTTGAGGGTGTGCTGGCTTGGCTGACGCAGCAGCGTATTCCCTCTGACGATGAGGTGCGCCGAGACTTGCGCCGTTGGGTTGGTGAGTACACGCCGATGAGCCGGCCGACATTGCGCTCTGTGTCAGCCCCCGAAAGAGAAGGGCAACTCCCACAGTAACGTGTTGATCACCGTATGAGGGGGGGGGCGGCGACGGGTTACCCTACCTCGCTCCAAATCCCGTCAAAATGGTCTGTATTGTCTTCGCGCCAATCAATAAGTCCAGCGCTAGTGAGCAGTGCTTGACGTAATAAAGGTCGTAGCTCAGCTTTGTCACGGTCTCTTTTTCATTGCTGACGTAGCCCTGCTGCACTTGTGCCCAGCCTGACAGGCCTGGGCGTACCAGGTGGCGGTATGGATAGAACGGGATCGTGTCGGAAAACTGCTTGACCATCGGCACCTGCTCGGGGCGCGGGCCGATCATGCTCATGTCACCTCTGAGAACATTCCAGAGTTGTGGCAATTCATCGAAGCGGTATTTGCGTATCCATTTGCCCACGCGCGTAATGCGGGGGTCAGCGTGCGAGGCAAATTGCGCGGGTGCGGTATCGGTCACGGCCATGCTTCGGAATTTGTACATCGTGAATGGGACGTCATCCAGACCTGATCGCAGCTGCCGGAATAAGGCCGGCCCGCGTGATTCCAGCCGGATCGCCACGGCAACCAGTACCGATAAGGGCAGTGCCACCGGTATTAGTACTAGCACAGCAGTAATGTCGATCAGCCGTTTTAGCAGGCTGTAGAAATAGTGGTCGGCGTAGTCGTCGAAGAAGTTGTCGTCGATGTGCGAGAGGCCGACGCGTCCGGTCAACAGCTCTGCCAGTTTTTCGATCGAATAGATGCGAACGTGGCTGAGTTTGAGCCGAGCGAGCATGCGCGTGCGTTCTGGATCGGAGGTGGAAAAACGATCGACCAGCAGCCCGTCGCAGCCTACAGCTTCGTCCAATGAGGCGAGCTTGCGGAACGTGCAGGCAGAGCGCGTAGCACGCGCGCCGGCTACGTTGAGCAGCTCTTGCAACTGCATGTAGTCCGCTGCATTGGTATAGCCATACACCGGCACATACTGTTCGACGAAGCTGCGGTAGCCCTTACGCACCCAAAGCAGGGTTGTGACGTAACTTAGTAGCACGGCACCGCGCGAATATTCCAGATGGAACATCGCAAAGAGCACAAGCAGGAAGATGACCGGTACCAGTGTGACTGTGACAACGATGCTGTTGCCCTCGATTGGTGGGAGGTGCAGGGTGTTATCCAGTAGCACGAATGCCAGCCAGTAGGGCAGGACGCCCCACAGTACGGTGTACGCGAACGCTGGCGTGACCCACCCAAAACGATGGGCGGCGATGGATAAAGCTAGATTGGCTGCGATCACCAGATGACCAGTGAGCGCCCAGCCGAACATCCGGCTGCGTCGTCGTGCGGTTTCAGAGCCCGATGCATGGAAGAGGCGTGTTAGAACGTTCATGATTGTCGAGTCGGCGAAGCTTGGAGCGCTCTCTGATAGACCGTATACGTTTGCTCGACCATGGCAGCAATGCCGAATAGTGCTTCATAGCGTTTGCGCGCTGCAGCCCCCAGTGCCTGTCGGCGTCCGGCGTCACCGCACAGCATGCGCAGTGCTGCATTCACGGCGGTTGCGTCACGGTGATCCACCAGCCAGCCGGACTCGCCGTGCACGATTTGCTCACGGATGCCGGGCAGATCGCTGGCGAGGATCGGCAAGCCCGCGCGCATGGCTTCCAGGATGGATATCGGCAGACCTTCATGATCGGAAAACAACACGAACAACTGAGAGGCTGCTAACACGTCTGCCACATTGTCGATGTTGCCGGCAAAGCAGGTCGTTGCTGCGTTGGCGGCTGCCGCCAAGCGTTCGAGAGATCCACGCTGTGGCCCGTCGCCGACCAGTGTGACACGCGCATTGGCCGGAATAGCGCCATCGCCTGCAGCCTGGATCAGCACATCGTGGCGTTTGGGTGCGGCGTATCGGGCCGTCATCACGACCTGAGTCACGGCTGATGCCGGCTCGCTGCGCTGCGCCGTGTCGGCAATGCCGTTGCGGATCATGTGCACACGAGCGCGGCGGATCGGCAGCGTTTCGGCCATCTGCGCCTCTGCGTCGGACACGCAGATCATCTGCGTCGTCAGTGGGGCCAACGTGCATTCCGCAAGCCGGGCCGCCCAGCGTTGCTTCCAAGGCGCTGCTGTCTTGAAGCCGAAACCATGTACGGTGTACACGACGGGGATGTGCAGTACCGCACCTACCATGCGTGCCACCGCGCCGCCTTTAGCACTGTGCGCGTGGATGAGATCGGGCGGGTTGCCGCGCAGAGCGGCTGCCACGCGCCAAACCGTACGTACTAGATGCAGGAATGAGAGCGAGTTGTTTAGTTCATCAATGTGGATCGTTTGCGCACCGAGTGCTTCCATTTGGGCAAACAATGGTCCATTCCCACCGGCCACAAGGATGCCATCTACGCGGTTACGCAGCCCCGCGTACAGGTCACGTACATGTGTTTGTGCGCCACCAATTTCGCTTTCAGTGATGACATAGGCAACTCGTGGCCGAGACTTGGATGGGAAGGTCATGTCGCAGCGCGGCGAGTGGGCAGGTGCAGCGCTTCGGCGAGTATCCTGGCAATACGTTGCCCTGCGAGTCCGTCGCCATATGGGTTGGCAGCCGTGGCCATGGCTGAGTAAGCTGCGGCATCGTCATACAACCGGACGACTTCTGCGCATAGGCGTGCCGGTTCGGTGCCGACCAGCCGAGCGACGCCCGCCGCGATTGCTTCGGGGCGTTCGGTGGTGTCGCGCATCACGAGGACGGGTTTGTTGAGCGAAGGTGCCTCTTCTTGGATGCCGCCGCTGTCGGTCAACACGACATATGAGCGGTTAAGCAGATACATGAATTCGACATAGCCGACCGGGTCGATGAGGCGGACATTTGGGTGGCCACTGAGCAGCGACTCCACAGGACCTCGGATGTTCGGATTCAGATGTACCGGATAAACGATCTCGATGTCGTTACGCGTGGATAGATCACGCAGTGCCACACAGATGTTCCGGATGCCATCACCAAAGTTCTCGCGGCGATGACCGGTGACCAGCAGCAGGCGACGCTCTTCATCGAGGAAGTTGAAGCGCGCCTCCATGCGTTGGCGCAGAGCGTGGTCGTTCGCCAGCTTGTCGCGGATTTGCAGGAGGGCGTCGACAACGCTATTACCAGTCACCCAGATATCGGTGGTTGGAACGCCTTCGGCAAGCAGGTTGTCGCGACTCTGGTCGGTCGGTGCGAAGTGCCAGGTTGCCAGGGTGCTGGTGATATGCCGGTTTTTCTCCTCCGGCCATGGGGAGTAACGCTGGCGGGTCCGCAGCCCAGCCTCCACGTGTGCGATTGCGATTCGCTCATAGAACGCAGCTAGCGATGCTGCCATTGTCGTGGTCGTATCGCCATGTACCAGTACGACATCGGGGCGAAATTCAGTCAACACCGGTCGCATGCCTTGCAGCACATTGCAGGTGAGATCGGTCAGGCTTTGATTGGGCTGCATGAGGTCCAGGTCGTATTCGGGCGTTATGCTGAATACTTCCAGCACCTGATCGAGCATGTGGCGATGCTGTGCTGTCACGCAAATGCGAACGTCGAAGCGCCGTAGCGCTTGCAACGCCTGATAGACCGGCGCCATTTTGATGGCTTCCGGTCGCGTTCCAAACACAAGGAGTAGTTTTTTCATCAGGCCGGGGTATCGAAGAGGGGCGAAGTGGCCCACAAGGCCATGATCAAATAAAAATTATATCGCTGGCGTAGCGGGCAGGTCATAGCCCCAACCTGCGATATTCCGCATCCCATCGCGTCAGCACGGCGTTGAGGCTGAAATGGCGGACGATATATTCCCGACGGGCTCGCCGATCGGCGGACGTGCCTGGCGCGTCGATGCATCGCTGCATGGCCTTAGCAATGGCATCGATGTCATCGGGGGGGGGCAACATGCCGTGCGGGCCGATCACTTCCCGCAATCCCGCCACATCAGCGCCGATGACCGGTAACCCTACGGACATCGCCTCGGCCGCGGCAAGGCCGAACCCTTCATAGTTGGAAACGAGGACGAACGCATCGGCATCTCGTAGCGCTGCAACCACGTCGGCGCCGCCACCGGCAAACTCCACGGCGTCAGCAATGCCGAGCGTGCGGGCCAATACCTTGCACTCGTCGAGTAACGGGCCGTCCCCCAGTAGTTGCAGTCGCGCTTTTTGTTTGACGCTGCGTACCTTGGCGAAGGCTTGCAAGAGCGCACGATGGTTCTTTTGGGGGCGGAACTGTGCCACGCAAATAAAGATGAACGTCTCGTCTGGCCTAGCGCGGGTGGTTTCTTGAAATCCGAATTTCTCGACATCGATTCCGTTCGGAATGCATTTGGTGCTGCTCGCGCGAAACAGTCCACGTGAGACGTAGGCCATAGTTGCTTCCTCACTGACATTGGTCGCGAGGTCGGGTGCGCGGCGGGTGAACCTCTGTAATAGGTTGAGCATCCCTCCCCCTTCATTGATGTTATGAGCCGTTGCAACCAGCTTGATGCCCGGCAACGACCATTTAATGAGCGAGAGAAGAATGGTCGCGTGGATCATGTGGGAGTGAACCACGCGGGGGCGCCACTTCCGCAGCACACTGCGGCAGCGGAGGAGCGCTAGCGGTAGCGCCAATGATGAACGCATGCCCAGACACACCGTCTCTGCGCCGATTGCCTCAAAATTGGGCACTAACTGATCATCCCCTTTTACTAGGTAGATCACGCCAATTCGATATCCGGCACGCGCAAAATAGCTGGCCTGATCTAGGCAAACCAGTTCCGCGCCGGCTCGGTTCAGGCCGGTGATTACGTAGACCAAATCCTTCTGGCTGCTCATATTCTCTTTTGATGGTGTCCGCTATCCCGGCGTCCGATCCGCGAGGCTGCTGCGGTCAGGGTCAGATCCAACGCGCACAGCGTTAGCAAAAACAGGACGACGGACGACGTGCTGCGAAGGAGTAAGGATGCACAGATGGCTCCCACCGTCTGTAACGCTAGAAGGTGCGACGCGAGAGCGAACTTCCCAGGTGCAAGCACGCGCATGTACAACGTAGCCGAGAATACGACGCGCGCCCCTGTCAGGAGCGCAGCTACGACTAACAGCATCGTACTGCCGGAAAAAAGTTGGGCCAGCGACGCATGAGAAGCGCGCACGTAAACCATCAATGCGGCAGCCGTGACGCCACCCACAATCAATGTGATGAGCAGATTAAGGCCGTAGATTTGTGTCACGGGCCTTTCGCGGAAGCCCCGACCGAGGGCAGGCAGGACGTAGCCTAGTACGGCTGAGACGATGCCCGTTGCTGCCCGAGAAACTTTCTCGGCAGCCAACGCCGCGCTCGCAATAGATGGAGTCACGAGGGCACCGACAGCGACCGGCAGGATATTGCGGCCGACCGCCTGTGCCAGAGCGGATCGATACGCTGCGAAGTGGCGCGTATGAAGGCGGAGGCGTCGAAGCTTCGGTGCGGAGATGGCCCTTAACAGACCAAGTTGGCGCGCAGCAAATAGCTGCACAAGCGATTGGGCCGCTCCAGAGGCGGCCAGCCAGAACAAGGCAGCGTCAGCACTGTTGCTTGGTATAAGCAGGAACGCGGACAACCCTGCGATGCGCGTGGCACCCTCTGTCAGTGCGATTAGGAGATAACGCTCCGTCGCGATGAAGACCCAGCCAAAACTGAACGTCATCGATGCTGACATCAACAGTGTGAGTCCGAAGTGGTTCCAGCCTATCAGCGTATAGCGGGCGGCAACGGCCACCAGGACGGCTTGCACTGCGAACAACGGCAGTCGAACAGCCATGGCGTATCGTGAAAGCGCTGTCAGTCTTGCAGGGGTGGCACAGTGAGCCAAGCGTTGCGTGGCCCAGAGAGACAGTCCTGCTTCGCCGACCCCCGCGAGGAGCGCTGCGGCGCCTTGTGCGGCCAGGACAATGCCCAACTCGTGAACTGGCAACTTACTACTGAATGCCCATAACTCCAGCACGGCGCAGGCCGACGATGCTGCAGTGATCAAAGACGCGCGGCTCAGCCGGACCAAGAGGCTTAACAGGCGTTGAACGAGGGCCCGTTGGTGGCTCGCCATATCGGAAATATCTGCGTAGTGAGGGCGGGTCAAATGCTGACCGTCGGCATTGTATTCGACAGCTTTGAGGCTTTCCGGATCCGTGGGGTGCTTGGGGTCTTGAACCGCTACCTAGTTCTCACACTGGCGTGTAGCCGTGCTGACTCAGTTCAATGTGTCACTCGAATGGAGGGGTTCGGATGTTTCTGCTCTATGGAAGCTCTTTGCCGCGCTGTAGTAGAGGCATTGAAGCCAGCGGATACTGTATTTCAGTTTCAGTAAGACTGATGTTTCTCGGCTGATTTGGCTAGCATAAAAAAGCAGAAATCCCTTCGGGTTTTTCTTGAGCGTGGACATGAAGTTGTGTGTGTAGCCGTCTGGTAGGTACTCACACCGGTAGATCACATCCTCGGGGAAAAATACGATGCATCCCATATCGGCGATCTTGTTCCAAACATACAGCTCCGGAACAAATTTTTCCCCGGGTATTTGCGGAAACGGGTTGCTAGCCATTGTTGACCGTTTGAAGACATACGCAAGATCGCCTTTGAACATCTTGCTTGCTTCGGTTGGGTTGAGTTTCATGGCATCGGCCTTTATGACTCTACCCAGCAGCTTTCCGTCGAAGAGTGCTTTCCGGAAGCAAAGGCCGCTCAGGTCTTCACGCATGTGCTCGGTGAGCCTGTCCTTGATTTGCTGGATAGCACCGTCGACAAGCGCATCATCGCTATCGACAATCAGGATCATGTCCCCGTGCGCCTGTTGGACTCCGGTGTTAAGAGCGATGTGCTTCCCTGCGTTGGCTTGAGCGATATATCGGATGCGTACAGCCTTATTCTTGGCCAGTCTGCTGATCAGCTCGCCGGTCTCATCTTCACTGCCGTCATCCACAACCAGCCATTCAAAATCCCGGGAGGTCTGACGTACTAGACTCTCATACAGCCTTGGCAATGTGTAAGCACGATTGAAGGTCGGTGTCAGGACAGTGATCACGTAGGGATGGTTCCGGGGCTTGTTCACATGCTAGCCCGGAGCACCGAGCATCAAAACGACGGCATGTGCAAAAAACGCCATCCTAGCCATCGGGCGAGGGGGGGGCGTGTGGCGATTGCAGTGGCCGCTGACCGACAATGATTAGCATGCCATTATACCGTTAGCTTTGCCCTAACCAACTCTTCGGCAATGCTACCGGACGGACTGCCGGTCCGACTTTGGTTCAGCGTTTACAATCTGCAAAATTGGCTACTTCTTTTGATCACTCCCATGCGCAGCATCCACCCCACCATCTTCAAAGCCTACGACATCCGCGGCATCGTTGGCAAAACCGTCGACGCTGACACCGCATGCCTCATCGGCCGCGCCTTCGGTTCAGCAGCCCGCGCCAAGGGCGAATCCGCCGTGGTGATCGGCCGCGACGGCCGTCTCTCGGGCCCCGAACTGTTGGCAGCGCTGGCTGATGGCCTGCGCGCCAGCGGCGTCGACGTGATCGACCTCGGTCTAGTTGCCACGCCAATGGTCTACTTCGGCACGAACATTGAGCTGGCAGGCCGCCGTGCGACCTCGGGCGTGATGGTGACTGGCAGCCACAACCCGCCGGACTACAACGGTTTCAAGATGGTGCTGGCGGGCCAGGCCATCTACGGGGAACAGATTCAGGCGCTGCGCACGCGCATTGAGCAAGGCGACTTCGCCGAGGGCGCTGGCAGCTACGTCCAGGTGGATATCCGCCAACAGTACATCGACCGTATCGTGTCGGACGTCAAGCTGGCCCGTCCGATGAAGATTGCTGTGGACTGCGGCAACGGTGTGGCAGGTGCCTTTGCGCCGGAGTTGTTCCGCGCGATGGGCTGCGAGGTGACGGAGTTGTTCTGCGAGGTGGATGGGCACTTCCCGAACCACCATCCGGACCCAGCGCACGTCGAAAACCTGCAAGACCTCGTGCGCACGCTGCAGACCACAGATTGCGAACTCGGCCTCGCTTTCGATGGCGACGGCGACCGCTTGGGCGTGGTCACCAAGGACGGCCAGGTGATCTTCCCGGACCGCCAATTGATGCTGTTTGCGCAGGAGGTGCTGTCGCGCAACCCGGGCGGCGAGATCATCTTCGACGTGAAGTGCACGGGCAAGCTGGCGCCGTTCATCCGTGAGCACGGTGGCCGTGCCACGATGTGGAAGACGGGCCATTCGCTGGTGAAGGCCAAGCTGAAGGAAACCGGCGCACCGCTGGCGGGTGAAATGAGCGGCCACATCTTCTTCAAGGACCGCTGGTACGGTTTTGACGACGGTCTGTACACGGGCGCGCGCCTGCTGGAGATCGTTTCGCGCCTGGCGGACCCCAGCGCCACGCTCAATGCGTTGCCGAACTCGCACTGCACGCCGGAGCTGCAGCTGAAATGCGCCGAGGGCGAAGCCTTCACGCTGCTCGACAAGATCAAGGCCAATGCCACGTTTGCGGGTGCGAAGGAAGTCAATCGCATCGACGGCGTGCGTGTGGAGTACGAAGACGGCTTCGGTCTGGCCCGCCCGTCCAACACCACGCCGGTTGTGGTGATGCGGTTCGAGGCCGACAACGATGCCGCCATGGCGCGCATCCAGGCGCAGTTCCGCAGCGCGATCCTGGCCGAGAAGCCGGACGCGCAACTGCCGTTCTGATCGCACGGCCTGCACTCATGAAGTTGGGGGAAAGGATGGCGGTATGCGTGTGCTGATCGTCAAGGTATCGTCGCTTGGCGATGTGGTGCATTGCACGCCGGTCGTGGCCGATATTTTGCGCGCGTATCCGGATGCCGAGATCGACTGGGTCGTCGAAGAAGGTTTTGCGGGCATCGTGCGTATCGTGCGCGGTGTGCAGGGCGTGATTCCGTTTGCGC
>NZ_JAELUI010000132.1 GCF_016429285.1 Ralstonia sp. ASV6 | reverse complement strand
TCACGTGGCGCATTTCGCTGCCGGCCATCGGCATCACACGCACCTGCTGCAACTGGAACATCGGACGCTGCATCAGCCAGACCGCCCCCACGCCCAAGCCGCCGAGCGCGAGCAGCGCATACAGCGCACTCGCGACGGCGTTGAGGAGACGGGTGTTGTGCCACATAACGTTGTGCTGACCAGTTCGGCTTACTCAGGTTTCCAATCGGTACTTGCGTGCAGCTCCAGCGACGCACTGGCCGCCAGTTGCAACACGAAATCTTCGTAGCTGATGCCCGCAGCGCGCGCGCCCATCGGCACCAGCGAATGCCCGGTCATGCCCGGCGACGTGTTCATCTCCAGCAGGAACGGCGCGTTGTCGGACTTGCGCAGCATGATGTCGGCACGGCCCCAGCCACGGCAGCCCAACCCGCGGTACGCCTGCACCACCAGCGCCTGCACGCGCGCCGCCACATCGGCGGGAATCGGTGCCGGGCACTCGTAGCGCGTGTCGTCGGTGAAGTACTTGTTCTGGTAGTCGTAGTTGGCCTGCGGCGCGACGATGCGGATGAGCGGCAGCGCGGTGGCGCTCTCGCCTTCACCGATCACGGGGCAGGTCAGCTCGTCGCCGTCGATGAACTGTTCAGCCATCACGTCGCGGTCCAATCGCGCGGCTTTTTCATAGGCGGCGGGCAGCTCGGCGACGCTCGCCACCTTTGTCAGGCCGATCGACGAACCTTCGCGTGCCGGCTTGACGATCAACGGCAGGCCCAGGCGGTCGGCCACGGTTTGCCAGACGGTGTCGGCCTTGAGCATGACGAAGTCGGGTGTCGGCAGGCCGTGGGTCTGCCACTGGCGCTTGGTGGCTTCTTTGTCCATCGCCAGCGCAGACGCGAGTACGCCGCTGCCGGTGTACGGAATGCCGAATTGCTCGAGCAGGCCCTGGATCGTGCCGTCTTCGCCAAAGCGGCCATGCAGGGAGATCACCACGCGGTCGAAACCCTGCGTGGCCAGATCGGCCACCGGTTGCAGGCCCGGATCGAACGGATGTGCATCGACGCCGCGCGAGCGCAGCGCCGCCAGCACGCCGTTGCCCGACAGCAGGGAGATCTCCCGCTCGGCCGAGCGGCCACCCAGCAGCACGCCAACCTTGCCGAGGGACGTCGGGTCAATCATCGGATGCGGAACGAACGGACCGGTGCTCATGCTGCCGCGCCTCCGTTCAGATCGACCACATTCGGCGCGCGTACTTCTGCCTGCCGCGCAACCACCTGACCCGGCACTTGCCCGATCGTCCCTGCACCCATGGTGATGACCACGTCGTTATCCTGCACCGCATCCAGAATGGCTTGCGGCATGTCTTCAATCTGTTCCACAAACACCGGCTCGATCTTGTTGGCCACCCGCAACGCGCGGGTAAGCGCACGACCGTCGGCCGCGACGATGGGCGGTTCGCCGGCGGCGTACACCTCGGCCAGCAGCAGTGCATCGACGGTGCCGAGCACCTTCACGAAATCTTCAAAGCAATCGCGCGTACGCGTGAAGCGGTGCGGCTGGAAGGCCAGCACGAGGCGGCGATTGGGGAAGGCACCGCGCGCTGCAGCCAGCGTGGCGGCCATCTCGACAGGGTGGTGGCCGTAGTCGTCAATGAGCGTAAAGCGGCCCTTTCCATCGGCGGTCGGCACCTCGCCATAACGCTGGAAGCGGCGGCCCACGCCGTTGAACTCGGCCAGCGCCTTGACGATGGCCTCGTCCGGCACTTCCAGCTCGGTGGCGATGGCGATGGCGGCCAGCGCGTTCTGCACGTTGTGCAGACCCGGCAGGTTCAGCGTGATCGACAGCGGCGGCTCAGCGTGGCCGTTGATCTGGCGGATGACGGTGAATTCCATGCGACCGTCCACGGCGCGCGCGTTGACGGCACGCACCTGTGCATCCTCGGCAAAGCCATAGCGCACCACTGGCTTGGACACAAACGGCAGGATCTCGCGCACGTTCGGGTCATCCACGCACAGCACGGCGATGCCGTAGAACGGCAGGCGCTGCGTGAACTCGATGAACGCCTGCTTCAGGCGCGCGAAGTCGTGCCCATAGGTGTCCATGTGATCGGCATCGATGTTGGTGATGACCTCGATCACGGGGAACAGGTTGAGGAACGATGCGTCGGACTCGTCCGCCTCGGCGACGATGAAATCGCCCGTGCCCAGTCGCGCGTTGGCGCCAGCCGAGTTGAGGCGACCGCCGATCACGAAGGTCGGATCCAGACCACCTTCAGCCAGCACGGAGGCGACCAGGCTGGTGGTCGTGGTCTTGCCATGCGTGCCGGCAATGGCGATGCCCTGCTTCAGGCGCATCAGTTCGGCCAGCATGACCGCGCGCGGCACGATCGGGATGCGCTTGGCACGGGCGGCCAGCACTTCCGGGTTGTCACCGCGCACGGCGGTGGACACCACTACCGCGTTGGCGCCGACCACATGTTCCGGCGCGTGGCCCTGCATGACCGTAGCGCCCAGCGAGGCCAGACGCTGCGTCGCCGCGCTGGTTCCCAAGTCCGAGCCCGTCACGCGGTAGCCCAGATTCAGCAGCACCTCGGCAATGCCGCTCATGCCGGCGCCGCCAATGCCCACGAAATGGATGTTCTTAACGATGTGCTTCATCAGTCGATTCCTTCCCTATGCCCGTGCCACCGCAACACACACGTCGGCGACACGCTCGGCCGCTTCCGGCCTTGCCTGTTCACGTGCTTTAGCCGCCATATCGGCCAATTGCGCACGCGTCAGGGACGCGAGTGTATCTGCCAGCGAGGCCGGACCCAGCTCCGGCTGAGGCACCAACAGCGCCGCGCCGCGTTCAGACAGAAAGCGCGCGTTGGTGGTCTGGTGGTCGTCCACCGCATGCGGGAACGGCACGAACAACGCCGCGACACCCGCCGCGGCCACTTCAGAAACTGTCATTGCACCTGCGCGGCAGATCACGAGATCGGCATGCGCATACGCCGCAGCCATGTCATCGATGAAGGGCACGGCCTGCGCGTGCGTGTCATCAATACCGGCGGCGGCGTAGTTGGCACGCAGCGTATCGATCTGCTTGGCGCCCGCCTGGTGGATGACGACGGGGCGCGTGTCGGCGGGCAGCAAGGCCAGCGCCTTGGGCACGACATCATTCAGCGCTGCGGCGCCCAGGCTCCCCCCCACCACCAGTACGTGCAGCGGTCCGGTGCGCTCGGCATAGCGCACTTGCGGCGATGGCAGCATCGCCAGATCCGCGCGGATCGGGTTGCCGACCCATTCAGCGCCAGCCAGCGCATTCGGGAAGGCGCACAGCACGCGATCGGCCACACGGGCGAGCACGCGATTGGCGAGACCGGCAATCGAATTCTGTTCGTGCAGCACCAGCGGGCGCCCCAGCAGCACACTCATCATGCCGCCCGGGAAGGTGATATAGCCGCCCATACCCAGCACGACGTTCGGACGTACCTTGCGCACCACGCCCAGGCTCTGCCAGAACGCACGCAGCAGGTTCAGCGGCAGCAGGAGCTTCGTCATAAAGCCCTTGCCGCGCACGCCGCCAAACTGCACCGACTCCATCGGGAAGCCGTGTTTGGGCACGAGCTGGCCTTCCATGCCGTTCGCATTGCCAAGCCAGACCACTTTCCAGCCGCGCGCGGCCAGCAGCTTGGCCACCGACAGCGCCGGGAAGATGTGGCCGCCCGTGCCGCCGGCCATGACGAGAAGCGTGCGCGGAGACGAGCCAGTCGTCATACCTTGCCCCCACGCATCAGCACGCGGTTCTCATAGTCGATACGCAGCAGCAGCGCGAGCGCCACGCAGTTCATCAGAATGCCCGAGCCACCGTAGCTGACCATCGGCAAGGTCAGGCCCTTGGTCGGCAGCAGACCCAGGTTCACGCCCATGTTGATGAACGCTTGCCAGCCGATCCAGATACCCAGCCCCTTGGCGACCAGGCCAGCGAACGTGCGGTCGAGCTGCAGCGCAGTGCGACCGATCTCGAAGGCGCGGCGCACCATCCAATAGAACAGCAGGATCACGATCAGCACGCCAACAAAACCGAGTTCCTCGCCGATCACGGCGAGGATGAAGTCGGTGTGCGCCTCCGGCAGGTAGTGCAGCTTTTCGATGCTGCCGCCCAGCCCAACGCCCGTCCATTCGCCACGGCCGAACGCAATCAGCGAGTGCGTAAGCTGGTAAGCCTTGCCCTGCGCGTATTCCTCTTGCCACGGATTCAGGTACGCGAAGATCCGCTCGCGACGCCACGGCGACGCCACGATCAGCAGCGAGAACGTCGACACTGCCGTCAGCACCAGCCCACCGAACAGCTTACCGTTCACGCCGCCCAGGAAAAGAATGCCCATGGCCACGGCCGCGATCACCAGGAACGCGCCCATGTCCGGCTCCAACAGCAGCAGCGACCCGACGAAGGCCACCGCCACGCCCATCGGCAGGAAGCCCTTGCGCACGCTCTGCATCCAGTCCTGCTTGCGCACCGTGTAGTTGGCGGCGTACAGCACCACCGCCAGCTTCATGAGCTCCGACGGCTGGAAATTCATGACACCCAGCGGCAGCCAGCGCCTCGCACCGTTCACACCCTTACCGACGTGCGGGATCAACACGATGATCAGCAGCACCAGCGCGATGATGAAAAGCTTGGGCGCGTACTTGTCCCAGAACTTGACCGGGATCTGGAACGCCACGACAGCCCCCACCACACCGATCACCAGCGAGAAGATGTGGCGCACCAGGAAGTGCCCGTTGCTGTAGTTGGCGTACTTGGGCGAATCCGGCAGGGCGATCGATGCCGAATACACCATCACCAGCCCGAGGCCGAGCAGCACGATCGCCACCCACATCAGCGGCTGGTCGTACTCCATCATCTTGGAGCGCGTGGGCTTGACGCCCGAAACAGCATCGCGCAGGCCACCCCACGCGCTGCCGATGGTGGCGCCGATGAAGCCGCTGCGCTTGATCTGGGTGTCGCTCATAGGACGACTCCTCGGTCAGCCGCCAGTGCGGCCACGGCCTCATGGAATACCTGGGCGCGGTGTTCGTAGTTGCGGAACATGTCAAAGCTCGCGCACGCAGGTGACAGCAGCACGGCGTCCCCCGCCTGGGCGCGCGCGGCTGCCTCTTGCACGGCAGCTTCCAGCGTCGGCGCATCGACCAGCGTGACACCGGTATTGGCCAATGCCTCACGAATCTGCGGCGCATCGCGGCCGATCAGCACCACGGCACGCGCGTACTGCGCCACGGGTGCGGCCAGCGGTGAGAAGTCTTGCCCCTTGCCGTCGCCACCCGCGATCAGCACGACATGCTTGGACAGACCCGACAGCGCTGCCACTGTCGCGCCAACGTTGGTGCCCTTGCTGTCGTCAAAGAATTCGAGATCATCAAACGCGGCGATCAGCTCGACGCGGTGCGGTTCACCGGCGTAGTCGCGCAGACCGTGCAGCAGCGCGCTCACCGGCAGACCGATGGCGCGGCACAGTGCCAGCGCGGCCATCGCGTTGGTGGCGTTGTGCAAGCCGCGGATGCGCAGCGCGTCGGCGGGCATCAGGCGCTTCAGACGCACGGGCACCGGCACGGCAGGCGTGGTGTCGCCCTTCTTACGGCGCGTGGGCTTGGGCAAATCATCTTCATCGGCCTCAGCCAACACAATCCACGGCATGCCACCTTCGCGCAGAAGGCCGAGTGCATCCGGCGTGGCCGGCTCGTCGGTCCCGAAGGTAACGTTGCCACCCTTGCTGGCGAACGCCATCACACCGGCGTCCTGACGGTTCAGCACACGCACGGTGTTGGCGCCGAAGATGCGGCCTTTGGCAGCCGCGTAGGCTTCCATCGTGCCGTGCCAGTCGAGGTGATCCTGCGTGATATTCAGGATGGTGGCGGCGTCGGCATCCAGCGTGTGCGTGGTTTCCAGTTGGAAGCTGGAGAGCTCCAGCACCCACACGTCCGGCAGCGTGCCAGCGTCGACACACTCGGTCAGCTTATCCAGCGCCGACGGGCTGATGTTGCCCGCCACGCCAACGGTCTTACCGGCGCGTTCAGCCAAAGCGCCGGTGAGCGCAGTGGTAGTCGTCTTGCCGTTGGTACCCGTGATGGCCAGCACGCGCGGTGCGTAGCCCCGCGCGGACTTGAGGCCGGCGAGTGCACGCGCAAACAGTTCGATCTCGCCCCACACCGGCACGGTGCGCTCTTTGGCGGCAGCCAGCAGCGCAGCGACGTTGGCGTCCAGCGGCGACAGGCCCGGGCTGATCGCCACCAGCGTCACGCCTTCGAGCAACGAGCCCGTGAACGGACCGCTCACAAACTCAGCATCCGGCACATGCGCACGCAGCGTCGGCAGATTGGCCGGCGCCTCGCGCGTATCGGCCACACGCACGCGTGCGCCATGGCGAGCGCACCAACGCGCCATCGCCAGGCCGGACTCACCCAGGCCGAGAACCAGCACGAACGGTGCTTCCTGCTCGCCGAACATGCGCGGCTCCTGCGCGGTCTCGGCTGCAGGCATCGACTCAGCGGAGTCGAACGTGGCGGCCACAGCTTCCACGTCCGTACCCACGACGGATTCAGCCGCCGCTTCCGTCAGCGTCGGTTCCATGTCGTCGTCGGGGTGAGCGATGGGTTCGGTCATGTCCGTTCTCACCGCAGCTTCAGGGTCGACAGGCCGATCAGCACCAGCATCATGGTGATGACCCAGAAGCGCACGACCACCTGCGTCTCCTTCCAGCCGCTCAGCTCGAAGTGGTGGTGCAGCGGCGCCATGCGGAACAGACGCCGGCCCTCGCCGTAACGCTTCTTGGTGAACTTGAACCACGTCACCTGCAGCATCACCGAGAGCGTCTCGACCACGAAGATGCCGCCCATGATGAACAGCACGATCTCCTGGCGCACGATCACGGCAATGGTGCCGAGTGCCCCGCCCAGCGCCAGCGCGCCAACGTCACCCATGAACACCTGTGCCGGATGCGCGTTGAACCACAGGAAGGCAAGCCCTGCCCCGGCCATGGCCGAGCAGAAGATCAGCAGCTCGCCCGCGCCCGGAATGTGCGGGAACAGCAAGTACTTGCTGTACACGGCACTGCCCATCACGTAGGCGAAGATGCCCAGCGCGCTGCCCACCAGCACCACCGGCATGATGACGAGACCATCGAGGCCATCCGTCAGGTTCACCGCGTTGCTGGAGCCGACGATCACGAGGTACGTCAGGATGATGAAGCCGAACACGCCCAGCGGGTAGCTGACTTCCTTGAAGAACGGCACGATCAGGTGCGACTTGGCCGGCAGGTTGATCGACAGGCCGCTGCGCACCCAGTCCAGGAAGAGTTCGAGCACACGCATGTTGCTCGTCTCCGACACCGAGAACGCCAGGTACGCGGCAGCAAACAGGCCGATCACCGTCTGCCAGAAGAACTTCTCACGCGAGGACATGCCCTTCGGATCGCGGTGCACGACCTTGCGGTAGTCGTCCACCCAGCCAATCGCGCCGTAACCAAGCGTGACGAGCAGCACGATCCAGATGAAGCGGTTGCCCCAGTCGGCCCACAGCAGCGTGGACACGG
Source organism: Ralstonia sp. ASV6 (assembly GCF_016429285.1). Classification (GTDB taxonomy): domain Bacteria; phylum Pseudomonadota; class Gammaproteobacteria; order Burkholderiales; family Burkholderiaceae; genus Ralstonia; species Ralstonia flaminis. The sequence goes on along the minus strand of NZ_JAELUI010000132.1, from coordinate 7,599 downwards.
CAATACCGATCAGCACCAGCACACCGCCCATGGTGGGCGTGCCGGCCTTGACCAGGTGGGTCTGCGGACCGTAGCTGCGCACGGCCTGGCCGACCTTCATTTCCGTCAGACGACGGATCACCCACGGCCCGAACCCGAGGCCGATCACCAGTGCCGTGAGGGATGCCATCACGGCCCGGAACGTCAGATAGTTGAAGACGCGCAGGAAGCCGTAGTCGTTCTGCAGCCATTGCGCCAATGCCAATAACATGGGTTCTTGCTTCCCTTAATGCTTCTGTTGCGTGGTGGAATCTGCCGACGATGCTGCAGCCGGGTCTTTCAAGACCAACGCTTCGACAATGCGTTCCATCCGCATAAAGCGCGAGCCCTTCACCAATACCGTCGCGCCCGGTGCAATGTCTGGCACGCCTTGTTCGATCAATGCTTCGGCGGATGCAAAATGCCGCGCGCCGGCGCCAAAGGCATCTACCGTGTAGCGCGCCAGTTCGCCCGTGGCCAGCACCGCATCGATGCCGTGCTCGCGCGCGTATGCGCCAATCTCTTCGTGGAATGCCGGACCTTGCGAGCCAACCTCACCCATGTCGCCGAGCACGAGCCAGCGCGGTGCCGGCAGCGTGACCAGCGCATCGATGGCGGCACGCATGGAGTCGGGATTCGCGTTGTAGGTGTCGTCGATGACGAGACCGCCGCGGGCGCCCGGCTTGCGCTGCAGTCGGCCCTTGACCGGCGAGAAGTTGCTCAGCGCCCGTGCGATCACGTCCGGCGCAACGCCAGCCGCCAGCGCACATGCCGTGGCCGCCAACGCGTTGCGCGCGTTGTGCACGCCCAGCAGCGGCAACGTGAAGGCGAAGTGTTGACCCGGCGCCTGCACATCCATGTGCTGACCGTCGGCGGTGTCCGTCACCACACCGGTCACCGCGCCCGCTTCGATACCAAAATCGAGCACACGACGCGATCCCGCTGCCGCTTGCCACACCGGTGCGTATTCGCCACCGTTGGCCGCATCGCGCGGAAACACCGCCACGCCGTCAGCCGGCAACGCAGCCAGCACGGCGGCATGTTCTTCAGCCACCGCTTCCACGCTGACCATGAACTCCTGGTGCTCGCGCTGCGCGTTGTTGATCATCGCCACGGTCGGCTGAGCAATAGCGGCCAGCACAGCCGTCTCGCCCGGGTGGTTCATGCCGAGTTCGAGCACGGCCAGCTTGTGCTGCGCGTTCAGGCGGAACAGCGTAAGCGGCAAGCCAATGTCGTTGTTGAAGTTGCCGGCGGTCGCCAGGCGGGCATCCTCGCCCACGGCCTGCGCGAAGATCGCGGAGATCATCTCCTTGACCGTCGTCTTGCCGTTGCTGCCCGTCACGGCCACCACCGGAATCGGGAACTGGCGGCGCCAGCCGGCAGCAAGCTGCCCCAGTGCGATGCGCGTGTCGGCCACCGTCAGCACGGCGACGTTGCTCACATCCAGCGTGTCCGGCAGCGCACGCGACACCAGCACCGCGGCGGCGCCACGCGCAATCACATCCGACAGGAAATCGTGCGCATCAAAGCGCTCGCCGATCAACGCAACGAACAGGTCGCCAGGCTCCACGGCGCGGCTGTCGGTCGTCACCCGGCGGATGGCGGCGTCCGGGCCGACGAGGTGTGCACCGGCCATCCAGGCGGCGGCATCGGTGGCTTGCATCATCACAGTCTGGGTGGCACTCATGCGTTCACCCCGCGGGCGGCCAGTGCCAGGCGAACATGTTCCTGGTCGGAGAACGGCCGCTTGCGACCGGCAATCTCCTGCGTCGATTCATGTCCCTTGCCGGCCACGACGATCACATCGTGCGCATCGGCATGGCGCACTGCGTGCAGGATGGCGGCGGCACGATCTTCGATCTGCGTGGCGGCATAAGGGTCGTCCATCCCGTCGGCAATCTCGTCGAGGATGTGCTGTGGGTCTTCGCTGCGCGGGTTGTCGGAGGTCAGCACCACATGCTGCGCCAGCCGCTCGGCGATGGCGCCCATCTGCGGACGCTTGCCAGGGTCGCGATCACCGCCGCAGCCGAACACGGCCCACAGCTTGCCGCCGCGCGCCTCGGTAATCGGCGCGAGTGCGCGCAGCGTCTGCTCCAGCGCGTCAGGCGTGTGAGCGTAATCGACCACCACCAGCGGGCCGTCTTCGCCGCCAAAGCGCTCCATGCGGCCGCTCACCGGCTGAAGCTTTTCCACGCGGCCGACGGCGTCTTGCCACGGCACACCAGCCGCCAGCAGCGCACCGAGCACGCCCAGCAGGTTGGATACGTTGAACAGGCCAACCGTCGGCGCATGCACCGTCGCACGGCCAAACGAACCATCGACATCGAAGCTGGTGCCGGTGCGATGTGCACGCACGTTGGTGGCGCGCAGCCATTGCTTGGCGCCGTGCTGCGGGGCAGCGTTGCCGTCGATGCCGTATTCGATGGTCTCGATGCCGGCACGTGCGTTTTGCAGCAACCGCACGCCGGCAGCGTCGTCACGGTTGATGACGGCGGCACGCAAACCCGGCCAGTTGAACAGGCGCGCCTTGGCGAGTTCGTACTCGGCCATGGTGCCGTGATAGTCGAGGTGGTCTTGCGTGAGGTTGGTGAAGACCGCGATATCGAAGCGCGTACCGTCCACGCGACCTTGCTCCAGGCCGTGCGAGGACACTTCCATGGCGATAGCACGGGCGCCGGCACGGTGCAGATCGGCCAGGCTGTGCTGAAGTTGGATGGCATCCGGCGTGGTGAAACCGGTGGCCACCAGCGCATCGACAAACCCGGTGCCGAGCGTACCCACCACTGCGCAACGCTCGCCCTGTTTGGTCAGTGCCTGCGCGATCCACTGCGAGCACGATGTCTTGCCATTCGTGCCCGTTACGCCGATCACGCGCAGTGCGTCCGGCCCAGGCACGCTATACCACTGCGCGGCCAGCGGCCCGGCCAGCTCAGCCAAGCCGTCTACCGCCAGAATGCCCACCGGCGCATCGGCCGGCACCACATAACCATGCGCCTCGGCCAGCACAGCGGAAACGCCGGCTTCAATCGCCTGCGGAATATGCGGACGGCCATCACCGCGCTGGCGTACGTTACCCAGCACATACGCGACGAACACGTCGCCCGTTCTAAGCTTGCGTGTATCGCTGGTGATGTCGGCCCCGGCCGGCACCTGCGCGCGCAGCCAGTCCAGCACCGGCGCGAGGCGCACGGCGACGGAGGGGCGGTCGGAGGTCGGCAAGGCCGTCATTGCAGCCCCCCTACTGGCTCTTCCGGCACTTCCGGGGTCATCACGAGCTGACGCACAGGCGAATCCGGCGGCACGTTCAGTGCGCGCAGGGTGCCGCCCACGATCTGCGAAAACACCGGTCCAGCCGCCCCGCCGCCATAGCGGTTGCCCACCGTGGGCTCGTCCACGCTCACCGCCACGATGATGCGCGGGTTCGACATCGGTGCCAGACCAATAAACGACGCGCGATACTTGGAGCGGTCATAGCCGCGCCCGGTGTGCTTCCACGCCGTACCGGTTTTACCGCCCACGCGGTAGCCCATCACCTGCGCCTGAGGCGCAGTGCCACCGGGCGCCGTCACCGTCTCCAGCATCTGGCGGATCTGCCGCGCCACCTCCGGCGAGATCACACGCTCACCCTGCGGCGGCTGGCCATTGGTGCGGTACATCGTGACCGGGATCAGCTCGCCGTCGTGCGCGAAGATGGTGTAGGCGTGTGCAATCTGGAACAGCGACACCGACAAGCCGTAGCCGTAGGACATGGTCGCCTGCTCAATGCGGCGCCATTTGTTGGCCGGCCGCAGGCGCCCCGCCACCGCGCCCGGAAAGCCGATCTTGGGCGCCTGCCCCAAGCCGACGCTTGTGAACATGTCCCACATTTCCTGCGGCTTGAGCGTCATCGCAATCTTGGTCGTGCCGATGTTGCTCGAGTGCTGGATGACCTGCGCAACCGTCAGCGTGCCGTAATTGCTGGTATCGGAAATGGTCGCGCCTTCAAAGTTGAATTTGCCGTTGGTCTGCACCAGCGTGGTGGGTGTCACACGCTTGAGCTGCAGCGCCAGGCTGATGGTGATCGGCTTCATCATCGAGCCAGGCTCGAACGTGTCGGTCAGCACGCGGTTGCGCAGTTGCTCGCCCGACAGACGGCTGCGATCGTTCGGGTTGTAGGTCGGGTAGTTCGCCAGTGCCAACACTTCGCCGGTCTGGGCATCCAGCACGATGGCGCTGGCGGCCTTGGCCTTGGTGCGCTCAATCGCGGCCTTCAGTTCGTTGAAGGTCAGGTACTGGATCTTGGCGTCGATCGACAGCGTCTGGTCGTGGCCATCGCGCGGCGCCTTGAGCACGCCTACATCTTCCACCACACGGCCCAGGCGATCCTTGATCACCTGACGCTGGCCGGCCGCACCCGCGAGATCTGTCTCGCGCGCCAGTTCCATGCCTTCCTGGCCCTTGTCCTCGACGTTGGTGAAACCGACGATGTGCGCCATCGCCTCCCCTTCCGGGTAGAAGCGCTTGTATTCACGTGTCTGATAGATACCGTCGATCTTGAGCGCGGCAATCTGGTCGGCCACCTCGGGCAGCACCTGGCGCTTGAGGTAGACGAAACCCTTGTCTTCGCCCAGCTTGGCGGCCAGTTCTTTATTGTTCATGCCGAGCAGCTTGGCGAGCTTCTGCATGTCGGAGCCGGGCACGTCGTTCGGCACATCTTCCGGCACGGCCCAGATGGCCTTCACCGGCAGGCTGGTGGCCAGCACCAGCCCGTTGCGATCAAGGATCTTGCCGCGCGTGGCCGGCAGTTCCAGCGTGCGTTGGAAGCGCTTCTTGCCTTCGGCCTCATAGAAGCGATTGCCCGGGCCCTGAATCCACAGCGCGCGACCGATCAGCGCCATGAACGCCGCGAACATCAGGAAGACAACCAGCTTCGAGCGCCACATCGGCAGGCGCAGGCCCAGCACCGGGCTGGCAGAGAACTGGCCGAGACGCGCGCGCGCCGCAGTGCCGTTGGATTTACGTGCGCCGCTCATGGCTGTACTCCTGAAGCCGTGGGCGCGCTGGCCGGCGTGGCAGGCGCCACTGGCACATCGGCAAACCCCTGCAGATACTGCGTACGACCCGCCTGCGCGGGCGACATCTTCAATTGCTTGCTCGCGATATCGGCAATGCGAGCGCTTTTGCCCAGCGCACTCTGCTCATATTGCAGGCGCGACCAGTCGGTGTTGAGTTGCTTTTCTTCCGCCTGCGCGCGATCCAGCGCGACAAACAATTGCCGCGCCTGATGCTGCGAACTGACCAGCGACAGCGCGCACAGCACCAGCGCGGTCAGCAGGAACATGTTCAGGCGGTTCATAGGGGCGGCCTCGTCGGTCAGCAGCGCTCAGCCACACGCATGATGGCCGAGCGCGCGCGCGGATTGGCCGACACCTCGGCCTCCGACGGTTTCACCCGGCCCAGCAGACGCAGTTGCGGCGCCGGCAGCTCATGCGCACGCAGCGGCATCCGACGCATTTCCGGCGCGGCGGATTGCTCCGGGCGCGCCAGGGCCTGCATGAAGCGCTTGACGATGCGGTCTTCCAGCGAATGGAAGCTGATCACGACGAGACGTCCCCCCTGTTCCAGGCGATCAAAGGCAGCCTTCAGACCGGTTTCGAGGTCCGCAAGCTCTTGATTGACGTGAATCCGTAAAGCTTGAAAGGTGCGGGTCGCAGGGTCTTGACCCTTCTCGCGTGTCTTGACGGCTTGCGCCACGAGCGCGGCAAGCTCGGATGTGCGATCGAGAGGACCTCGATCCCCGGATTGGCCCCGGCGAGCAACAATCGCCTTTGCAATCTGTACAGCAAACCGTTCTTCCCCATAGTCCCGTATCACCCTCGCAATGTCGCGCTCATCAGCCTCGGCCAGCCATTGGGCTGCGGTAATGCCGCGCGTGGTGTCCATCCGCATGTCGAGCGGGCCATCCATCCGGAACGAGAAACCGCGTGCGCCTTCGTCGATCTGCGGCGAGCTGATGCCCAGATCGAGCAGCACGCCGGCCACCCGTTCAATGCCGCGCGCGTCCAGGCACTGGGCCATCTGCGCGAAGCTGTCATGCTCAATAGCGAAGCGGGCATCCTGGATGGTGCCCGCTTCGGTGATTGCTGCCGGGTCCTTGTCGAAGGCGACAAGTCTGCCGCCGGGCCCCAGCCGCTCCAGGATGTGCCGGCTGTGCCCGCCTCTCCCGAAGGTTCCATCGATATAGATGCCATCGTCGCGCCAGATCAGCGCATCGACCGCTTCGTCTAAGAGCACCGTTTGATGGCGCAGTCCCGTACTGGCTTGGGTTGTCATCTCGCGTCATCAAAAGGAGAAATTCTTGAGGGCGTCGGGCATGCCTTGCGCCATGGCGGCCTGCTCCTTCGCGGTGTATGTGGCGGCGTCCCAGACTTCGAAGTGACTGCCCATGCCGAGCAGCATCACGTCGCGTTCGAGGGCGGCCGCCGTGCGTAGTTCAGGAGTGATGAGGACACGGCCGGCGGTATCGAGCTCCACGTCGGCGGCACTGCCCAGGAAGATCCGCTTCCACCAGTGGGCTTCCATCGGCAGCGCGGCAATGCGCTCGCGAAAGCGTTCCCACTCGGGGCGCGGAAACAGCATGAGGCAGCCGTCCGGGTGCTTGGTTACAGTCACCCGGCCCTCGGCCTGCAGCTGAAGCGCTTCGCGGTGCCGCGACGGAATGGACATCCGCCCTTTGGCATCCAGCGTCAGCGCCGACGCACCCTGGAACACGTTGGATTCTCTCTCCGGACAGCGGGTGGTACCGCCGTCAACTGGCCCTCAAAACGGCCTATTCAAACCACAAAACTACACTTTCTGACACTGTTTCCCACTTTAGAGGAACCACTTTAGGCGGTCAAGGCTTGCGGCGGGCCGCGAGAGGGAAAATTTGCAATCAGAACAATGACTTAGCGCGCCCTGGTTGAGCGCGTGTGTCACTTTTCTCAATCAAATGAAGGAGATAGCGTGATTTACGTAGAAACCACGTGAGAGAACGGCGCGCGACAAAGCCCGCTGCGGCAGGCAGTGGGCGGCTGCGGCACAAAGTCGGGCGAACGGTTGAGCGCAAGCTGCCGCCGGGTGGCGGCACGCAGCTCAGATGCGGTAGGCGGCGGTCGTCATGACGCGCGACGCAGCGCGCATGGCTTGGCGAATCGGTTCCGGCAGATCGATGCCGCCAGCCTGGCGGGCGTTGTCGCCGTGGCGGATTTCATCGTCGCGCATCTGAGCAACGATGGCGCGTGAGCGGGTGTCCTGTTCGGGCAGTTTGTCGAGATGGCCGTCGAGATGGTGCTCGACCTGGCGCTCGGTCTCGGCGACGAAGCCGAGGCTGATCTTGTCGCCCAGGCGGCCAGCCAGCGCGCCGATGGCGAAGGCGCCGGCATACCACAGCGGGTTGAGCAGGCTCGGGCGGTCACCCAACTCTTGCAAACGCTGGGCACACCACGCCAGGTGGTCTTCTTCTTCGCGGGCAGCTTCGTCGAGCTGTGCTCGGATAGCCGGGTCACGCGCAAACAGCGCTTGCCCCTGGTACAACGCCTGGGCGCACACCTCGCCCACATG
>NZ_JAELUI010000131.1 GCF_016429285.1 Ralstonia sp. ASV6 | reverse complement strand
CACCAGCACCACGCCGATGGCCGCACCGGCCCAGCCGAGCACGTCGTTCCACAGCACCACGGCAATCGCTGCCATCGCCAGCGCGGCGCCGCAGAGCACACGGCCGCGCGCAAGCGAACCCGGCGCCAGCAGCACCTGGTTAGGCGAGGCTGCGTACAGGCAGCCTGCAGCCAGCAACCCGAGCAGGAGGGCAACACCGTGCATGGCAGAGTTCAATGGAATCAAGAACGCAAATGATAATGATTCGCATTGAATGAGGCAAGGCGGTGCGGTGTTGCGTCGTAAGGTAGGGCGATATGGGGATGCGCCGGCACGCCATCACCGGCGCATGTGGGCGTCAGGACAACGCCTGTTCGACAAAATGCAGGCGGTCCTGCCCCCAGAACATGTCGTTGCCGACAAAGAACGTGGGCGCGCCGAACACGCCGCGCGCCACGGCTTCTTCGGTGGTGTTGCGCAGCGTCTGCTTGACGTGGTCGTCCTGCACCAGCGCCATCATCAGCGCGGGAGAGATACCGGCGGCCTCCAGTACAGCCGCCAGCGCATTCAGGTCACCCAGGTTGCGCGGGTGTTCGAACATGGCGCTGAAAATGGCGCCGAGGTAGTTGTGGAACTCGGCATCGCTGCGCAGTTGCATCCCCACGGCACCGCGCATCAGTTGCAGCGTGTTGATCGGGAAGTGCGGGTTCTGCTGGATCGGCACGCCAAAGTATTTCGCCCAGCGCTCCAGATCGATGTTGGAGTAACGGCCTTTGGCGGGAATGGTTGCCGGGCTGCTGTTGCCCGTGGCCTGGAATACGCCGCCCAGCAGCATCGGCCGCCAGACGATCTCCGCGCCTTTGGCTTGCGCAATCTTCGGCAGTTGGTGATATGCGAGGTAGCTGTACGGACTGCCCACGTCGAAGAAGAATTCAACCTGCTTCATGCGTGTCTCCTGGTGTTGTGATGGTGTGCATGACGTTGGGAAGCGGGCGACTTACCAGCGCTCGATCCACGGGCGCAGATCCAGTTCATGCGTCCAGGCGTCGCGCGGTTGCGTGTGCAGGTACCAGTAGTTCTCGGCGATGTGCTCGGGGTTGAGGATGCCGTCCTGGCTTTTCAGAGCGTAGCGCTCGGGAAAATTCTCGCGGATGAATTCGGTATCAATGGCGCCATCCACCACCACATGCGCCACGTGGATGCCCTTCGGGCCCAGCTCGCGCGCCATGCTTTGCGCCAGCGCCCGCAGCGCATGCTTGGCGCCCGCGAATGCCGCAAAGTTGGCCGATCCGCGCATCCCCGCCGTTGCACCGGTAAAGAGGATCGTGCCGCGCCCGCGCGTGACCATGCGCTTGGCCACCTCGCGCCCGGCCAGGAAACCGGAGAAGCACGCCATCTCCCAGATCTTGAAGTACTTGCGGGCGGTCTCTTCCAGGATGCTGCTAGGCACGTTGGCGCCAATGTTGAAGACCATCACCTCGATGGGGCCAACGTCGCGCTCGATGTCGTCCACGAGCTTGATGACGTCTTCCTCCTTGCGCGCATCCGACGCAAAGCCGAGTGCCTGGCCGCCTTCGGCGCGGATCGCTTCGACCAGCGGTTGCAGCTTGTCGGCCGAGCGGCGCGTGACGCAGGCGACCAGGCCCTCACGCGCAAAGCGTTTGGCGATGGCGCCGCCTGTGGCGTCTCCTGCACCGATGACGAGTGCCGCCTGCTTGTTGCTTGTCTCCATATCCACCTCGTTTATAAAATAACGATCGTTACTATAACAAACGTTATGCTACTGGTTGCATAGTGTCAAGCGAGTCGAAGTGCGGAGGTGAAGATGCGATACCAGCCGGGTCACAAAGAAGAAAAGCGCAAGGAGCTGCTCAGGGCAACCGCCCGCAAGGTCAAGATCAGTGGTTTCGCGGCAACGGGCGTGGATGCCCTTGCACAGGCTGCCGGCATGACCAGTGGCGCGTTCTACAGCCACTTTGGTTCCAAGTCGGAGTGGCTCAAGGCGCTGATCGAGGCCGAACTGGCCGCCAGCCGCGAGATGTGGGCTGGCAACCCGCACGATACGGCGCAAGACTGGCTGCGCTTTGAACTGGACCGCTACCTGAATCTCGCCCACGTAAAACATCCCGAGGCGGGCTGTGCAGTGCCTGGTTTGGCGGCGGAGATCGCACGTGCAGACAGCGCCGTGCGCGCGCTCTATCAGGAAGAGATGCGCAAGGGCCACGCGGTTCTCGCGCAGCGTTTGGGCGATGACGATGCGGCGTGGGCGATGATTGCGCAACTGGTGGGCGCCATCCATATCGCCCGGGCCATGCCGGACGAGGGCATGCAGCGGATCATCATCGAAGCAAGCAAGCGGTTTCTGCAGGACGCCGTGACGCGTCTGGCTGCCAAGGCTCCGCAGTAATTACTGCAGATTGCCCCAGCGCGGCACGGCGGGCTCCGCATTGGCCCATTGCCAGGTGTTGCCGTTCTGGCAGGCGTAGATGGTGTAGCCGGGAGCAACCTTGGGGGCATCGCCGTCCTGCACGGTGAGGATGGCCTCGCGGCATGTTGCCAGCGGCGTGGTGAAGGTGCGTACCAGTACCACCTGACCGTGTGCCTTGGTGATGCCCATCAGGCGTTCCAACGACCAGTTGAGCGAAGGGGCGCCGTCACTCAGTCGGCCCACTGCCGTAGCCAGCGCGTCTTGCTCGCTGGCTGCCCATTTGCGCGTGGCGTATTTGATTGACGCATCGGTGGCAGCATTGACCGTGACGGCCACGCCATAGGCCACCGCCGGATTGGCCGTTACCGCACCGCTGGCCACACCTGCCGCCGCGCCGGTCAGCGGCCCGACCGAGGAGCATCCGGCAACAAGACCAGCGCAGCCCAGCAGAAGCCAGCGCAACGTCCTCATTGCAGCGAACCCCAACGCGCGGTGGCCGGTTCGGCGGTGGCCCATTTCCACTGCTTGCCGTCGTTGCAGATTGACGCGATGAAGAAGTCGACCTGCGTGGCCTCGCTGTCCACGGTGAAGAGAATTTCCTTGCAGTTGACCAGCGGCCCGTTGATCGCACGGGTGACGACAACGCGCCCGCGTTCATCGGGTTCAAGGGGAATGCGGTGTTTGACTTGCCAGTTGCCGACGGTGTTGTCGGGCAGCGCGCCTGCTATCTGGGCAATCTGATCCTGTGTCTCGGTATGTACGACGCGCTGGCTGTGCTGCAGCGCCGCGCGGGCGCCGGCTTGCACGGCCAAACCGATACCGGTGGCCACTGCGGCGTTGTCGGTCACCTTGGCGGCGAGGGCCGCGCCACCAATACCGGCTGCGGCCGTCGTACCTTCCGACATGAAAGAACTGCAGCCGCTGAGTACCGGTACGCTCAGGGCGAGGGCACAGCCCAGCATTCGGGCGGATGCGAACCAAGGTGTGCGCATGGGGGGGGCTTCCAAATCTGCAACGCGCTTGATTCTAAGGGATGTCGCTGCCCGGAAACGTAGATGTGGCGCGGATTCCCACAATTGTTTTCAGTTGGCGCGGGCGGCTACGCGGTCGCGGCCAACGCCAATCCATGCGCTTCCACCAACTCACCGCGGGTCACATCCGGTGATGCTGCCAGCAGCGTGTCGAACGTTGCCAGCGCACGTCGCACAGGCTCGTACGTCATATGCGTTTCCCACGCGGCCTGATCTCGATACACCTCATGCAGCAGGAAAACGTTCGGCTCGTCATGCGCACGATAGAAGGAATACGCCAATGTGCCAGGCTCTTCGCGTGCCGATGCCACCAGCGTTGAAAGCTGTTGCTGGAGCATATCAACGGTTTCCGGCCGGGCCTGCAGTCGAACAATCAGCAGATACATGTTTGACCTCTGAACAAGGAAGACGGGATGCCATCTTTCCTTGTCAGGCGAGCGAGGTCTTGTAGAAATGCGTCTTCGTTTGGGTGTCCTGCCGGTAGCGTGATGGCGATTGTCCAGTGAGTCGTCGGAACTCGCGGTTGAATTGAGGCTGGTCGAAGTAACCGTGCGAAAGTGCCGTGTCGAGCAACGGTGACTGGGGTTCCAGATGCAAGGCGCGCACGGTGCGCTGGAAGCGCGCCAGTCGTCGGAACGCGACGGGCGACACGCCTTCGGCAGCCAGGAAGCGGCGCTCCAACTGACGCCGGCCCAGATGCAACTGCGCTGCCAGCCCATCGATGGTTGTGTCATGCGGCGCAGCGTAGAGGCGCGCAACCGCAGCAGACACGTGAGCGTCAGCATGTGCCGGTGCCAGTCGTGCCAGCAGGAAGGCGTCGATCAATGCAACGCGTTGCGAGAAATCGTGGGCCTGCGCCACCTGCTCGTGCCAGTCGAGCGCTTCACGGCCCCACAGAGCTTCGATCGGCGCCTGTGTGTCCAGCAACCGGCTGATGGATTCGCGCGCCAACGCACCCCATCGGCCCGCGCGAATCCGTATCGCTGTGAAACCGATGCCTTGGGCCGGTGCCAGCGCGTAAGGTTGAAGCCGCACGCACAACATGTGGGCCGCAGGCAGCGCGGCACCATCTTCATGGTGGAAGGGCTGACCGTGGTGGAGAAACAATTCTGCACCGGTGCCAGGCAGCAGGCGCGGCAGGGCAACGATTTCGCCACGTGTTGCTTCCCAGCTCCAGTAGCGGTCAATGTAGGGGCGTAATGCAGGATGCGGACGTGCTGTATGGGTTTGCACGTGTTTTCCTCAGAGCGGTCGAAGTGCCATTGTGCGGTCGTTGCTATGCGGCCGGGCGCTCAGTCTCGCCGCACATCTGCCGCCGGTAACGCTCCGGCGAGAACCCGACCTGCTTGCGGAACATCGCGATAAACGCCGAGGGCGTTCCGTAACCGAGCGCCAGGGCAATGTCCTGCACCGAGCGATCTTCCTTCAGCCACACCAGCGCACGCAGCAAGCGCACGCGGTTGCGCCATTGCACGAAGCTCATGCCGAGTTCGGTCTGAAAGCGGCGAGCGAGCGTGCGCTCGGTGCTGTGCACGCGTTCTGCCCAGGCTTGCAGCGTGGTGTTGTCGGCGGGGTCCAATCGGATCGCCTGGAGGATGGGTTCGAGCTGGCGGTCCTGGCTGTCGGGCAGGTAGCTATCGGTGTGCTCGGCGCGCGCGAGCAACTCGATCATCAACTCGAACTGGCGCAAATCCCATGCGTCCTGCATGACCGATACGCGGCGTGCGGCAAAGTCTTCGAATAGCGCGCGCACCAGCGGTGTTTGTGCAATCAGGCAGCCCGTCGCGGGCAGGCGCTCGGCAAGGGACTCAGCCACGTACACCGAGATGAAATCCGTCGCCTGCCGGATCGACGCGGAATGCGGCGCGTTGGCAGGCACCCAGATCAGGTATTCCGCAGGCGCCGTCAGCTTGTGTGTTTCTACGGTCGCCTCCATCAGGCCGAGGCTGATGCGGCAGAGCTGGCCCCAGGGGTGGGTATGCGGCTCGACGGCGGTTTCCGGCTCGAAGTGGTTGTAGCGGAAGTAGAACGGCGCGCCCTTCGGCACGCGCAAATCGGCTTCGCGGTAGGCAGAGGCGGTGTACATGTTGTCGCGCTTTGTCGCTTTCGATGCGTCAGATTGTCTGATTTGCATTATATGTTTCGAATCAGACATCGCTACACTTCGGCCATCGTCTGATAACGGAGGCCATCGTGCCTGTGCTGTATCCCCTGCTGGCGGTGTTGATCTGGGCCGCCAACACCATCGTTTCGAAGGCTGCAGCCGGCGTGCTGGACCCGGCGGCCATCTCGCTCTACCGCTGGTTGCTGGCGGCATGCGTGCTGACGCCGTTCTGCGTGCGGCCGCTGTGGCGCCAGCGTGCGGACGTGGCGGCGCAGCTGCCGCGTTTTGCCGTGCTGGCCCTGCTGGGCATGGTGATGTACCAGTGCCTGGCCTACTACGCCGCGCACAGCACGAGTGCCACCAACATGGGCGTGATCGGCGCGTTGATCCCGATGCTGGGGCTCATCCTCAATCTGGTGGTGTTTCGCAAGCCGGTGGGTGTGCTGGCGGTGACCGGCGTTGTGGTGTCGCTGCTGGGCGTGCTGTATTTGCTTGGCCGCGGGCATCCGGCTACGTTCCTCGACGGCGGCGTCAACCGCGGCGACGTGCTGATCCTCATCGGTGCGACGTCGTACGCGCTGTACAACATTCTTTACCGACGCTGGGCGCTACCGTTTGGGCAATGGCTCAATCTGTATGTTCAAGTGCTGATTGCCGTCGTGTTTCTGGTGCCGCTGGCCTTCACTGCGCAGAGTCTGGCGATTCCGCGCCAGGGCATCGGGCTCGTGGTCTTTGCGGGCATTGCTTCGTCGATCGTTGCGTCGTACTTGTGGATGCTGGGCTTGAAGCGGATCGGCGCTGAGCGTACGGCGATCTTGATGAACCTGATGCCCGTCTTTACCGCAGCCATGGCGGCGGTGATGCTGGGCGAGACCGTGCACGGCTATCACTGGATCGGTGGCGGGCTTGTGCTGCTGGGCGTGAGTCTGGCGCAGGGTATCGTCCGCCTGCCGATTGGACGCTCGGGCTTGAGTACACGTTGAATTCGGTCTCGCCGCGCAATGGTTGGCGGTAGAATTGAGCCCATGACGGGTGCGTTTATCGCACCCGTTCAGTGTTCTAGAACCCCACTCGCCAGACCATGAAACGGAGCGCCGGAGCCGTCACCGTCGATGATGTTGCCGCGCACGCGGGCGTGTCGATCAAGACCGTTTCGCGCGTGCTGAACCACGAGCCCAACATCAGCGAGAAGACGCGCGCCAAGGTGGTCGAGGCGATGCAGGCGCTCGACTACCGGCCCAATCCCGCCGCCCGCCGCCTGGCCAGCAAGCGCGCCGACATCATCGCGCTGGTCTACGACAACCCCTCCGACAACTACATCGTCAACATCCAGCACGGCGCGCTCGAAGCCTGCCAGGCGCTTGACTACAGCCTGCTGCTCACGCCCTGTAACTACCGCGATCCGAACCTCGCCGAGCAGATCATTCTGAGCGTGCGCCAGCGCGCGCTGGCCGGTCTGATCCTGACGCCGCCGGTGTCTGACGTGGCGTCGTTGGTCCATGCACTGGATGAGGCCGGCGTTGACTACGTGCGTTTGGCACCTGCCGATCGCCAGCACAAAGGCTTGTCGGTCAATACCGAAGATCGTGCCGCCGCACGCGATATGACATTGCATCTGATCGGCTTGGGCCATCGGCGCATCGGCTTCGTGGTTTGCGACCCCGATCACGGTGCCGCATATCAGCGTGTATTCGGCTATCGCGATGCAATGGCACAAGCAGGTATCACCGTCGATGAGCGCCTGGTGGAGCAAGGGCAGCACTCGTTTGAGTCCGGTGTAGCTTGCGCCGAGCGGCTCCTGTCATGCGAGCCGCGCCCCACCGCTATCTTTGCCGGCAACGACGACATGGCCGCTGGCGTGCTGCGTGTGGCGCAGGCACGCGGCATCAAGGTACCGGAAGAGCTCTCCATCTGCGGCTACGACGATACGCCGCTCTCGCGCCAGCTCTGGCCGGCGCTGACCACGGTGCGCCAGCCAATTCAGGCAATGGCGCATGCTGCCGTCGAGCAGCTCATCGCCATCCATCGGCCCCACCTGCCAGGTTTGAAGCCGCACTCGGTGCACGAGAACCTGCAGTATGAGCTGGTGATTCGCGAGTCGACCTGCCCGCCTGCGCGTTGAACGTGATGCGTTCCAATCAGACCGGCTGTCTGATCAACGCGTACAAATCATCCTGCGGGTCATAGCCGATCAGCTTGCGGCCGGACTCCAGCCCCCAATCCATCCCCCTATTGTTCGACACGCCATTGACGACGATGGCGGGTGCCGGCCAGTCTGCCGGGTCTGCCGTGATGGCGCAGAGGAAGAGGCGGCGCAGGTCGTCATTCGACAGCCACATGTTGCGGAACCAGCGCAGCGCGATACGACTGGCGTCGTCGGGTAACTCGGTGGGGACGGGCGTGTCGGCGGTGCCGGAGTGGTTGATATCGTTCGGATCGTTTTCATCTGGCAGGGCCCAGCCGATGCGCAGTGACACGATCGACAGCTTGCCGGCCGCGGCTGCCGATACAGCGCCCACTGCCTTGCACAGTCGCTCACCCATCGCCTTGGATGTGCCGTAGGCGAGCGAGTAGACGTCTTCGATGCCGTTGTTCCAGCGTGTGCCGGGCGCCGGAGCCAACTCGGCGGTGAGTTGGCCGGGGCCAATGGTGCCGGCCAGCGGTTGATCCTTATATGCGCCCATCGCATGGTTGGACGAGGCAAACACGAAGCGCCGTACGCCACGCGTGGCAGCCGCTTCCAGTACGTTCAGCGTCATGCCGTAGGAGGCCAGCGCCTGTTCCCACGTCGCATCGGGTGTGGAGTGGATGGCAGCCAGGTGGATGACTGCATCGACGTTGTTGAGCAGTTCAGCCCATGCGCCGTCGGCTTGTGTGAGGTCTGCGACGACCCAGCGGAAGCGCTCGGTTGCCTGCGGAGAGAACGCAACGTTCTGCTCCACCCAATCGACGCCAATGATGGACGTGCACCACGGGGTGGACGCGAGCGCCTCGACGACCTTGCGGCCCAGGTTGCCGGCAACGCCGGTGACAAGAACGCGAGCGGGATTTTGGTAGTCAGCCACGATGTCGGATTCCGTTCGGGATGAGGAAAGAAGGGGCGACCGGCGGCCGGCGCCATAGCACCATCGGGCGCCGCCGTGTCTTTTCAAGTCATCGGATTGGGCTCGACCGAGCCCGAGAGCAGGGTGATGTCAGTTGCCGTCAGCCACGGTTGGAACCCGACAGCACGTCGATCCACACGGCCAGCACCAGCACCACGCCCTTGACGATCATTTGCCACGAGGCGTCGACGTTCATCTGCTGCATGCCGTTGTCGAGGCTGGCCATGACCAGCGCACCGATCAGCGCGCCGTATACCGTGCCCGAGCCGCCGCGCATCGACGTGCCGCCGATGAAGCAGGCGGAGATGGCATCCAGTTCGCCGCCAACGCCGGCAGAAGGCGAACCCGCTGCCGAGCGCGCCGTCGTGACGATGCCCGCGAAGGCGCACATCAGGCCCATCAGCACGAACACCAGCAGCTTGACGCGGCTCACGTTGACGCCGGACAGACGTGTGGCTTCCATGTTGCCGCCCACTGCGTAGACGTGACGGCCAAACACAGTTTGCGTGGCGACGTACGAGAACACCGCCAGCAGGATCAACAGGATCAGCACCGGCAGTGGTACGCCGTTGGCCTGGTTGAGCACGGCGACGAAACCGAACGCTGCCGCCGCGATGGCCAGCAGCTTCAGCCCATCTGCCCACACCGGCGAGGGCGCTAGTTGCAGGCGGGCACGCTCGCTGCGGCGGCGCACCGTCAGCACAACGGACATAGCGACGATGACGGCCGCCAGCGACCACGCCAGCCATGCCGGCACGAAGCTCTGCGCGATATTGACGAGGTCATCCGGCACCGGCGCAATGGTTACGCTGTCGGTGCTCCACTGCAGCACGCCGCGGAACGCCAGCATGCCGCCCAGCCCAACGATGAACGAGGGTACGCGAAGCTTGGTGGTGATGAAGCCATTGAACGCACCGATGGCCGCACCCACCACGAGCACCGTACCCACTGCCAGCCACGTGTTCCACCCGAGATTGACGGTGAGGATAGCGACCAGCCCGCCAAGCAAACCGAGCAGCGAGCCGACCGACAGGTCGATCTCCCCGGCGATGATGACGAACACCATCCCGCAGGCCAGCATGCCCGTCACCGACATCTGCAGGAACAGGTTGGAGATGCTGTTGGGCTTGAGGAACGTGCCGTTGGTCTGGAAGTAGAAGAAGATCCAGATGAGCGCGACCGCCAGCAGCAGTGCCAGCACCTTGTAGCGCACGAACAGTTGTTGGATGGCGCGGCCGTCCAGACGCGGACCGCCAGCGCCGCCGTTCTGGCGGGCGAGTTGGGATTGCAGGATGTTCGACATGGCAGTCTCTACAGCTAAGCCGCTTGGCGGCTGGGTTCAGCGTTGATTGCAGCAGCCAGGATGCGCTCCTGGGTCAGGCCCTGATTGATAAAGTCGCCGCGCACCTGGCCTTCGCCCATGACCAGGACACGATCACTCATGCCCAGGATCTCCGGCATTTCAGACGAGACCATGATGATCGCCACGCCGCTGGCGGCCAGGTCGGCAATCATCTTGTAGATGTCGTATTTGGAGCCGACATCGACGCCGCGCGTGGGCTCGTCGAGGATCAGCACCTTCGGCGCGGCCAGCACCATCTTCGTCACCACGGCCTTCTGCTGGTTGCCGCCCGATAAGCTGGCGATCGATAGCGCAGGGCTGGCGGTCTTGATGCGCAGGCGCTTGATTTCGCGGTCGACTGTGGTGAGTTCGGCGCCCTTGTCTACACGCCCGCCGTGTGTGTAGTGCGCGAGCGTGGCGAGGGTGATATTTGCGCCAACGCCCATCAGCGGGACGATGCCGTGGCGCTTGCGGTCTTCGGGGACGAGGCAGATACCGTTGGCGATGGCCTCGGCAGGTGAGTTCACCTTGACGGGCTTGCCCTCCATGATGATCTCGGCGGACGAGCGGCCGGCGTAGGCGCCGAACAGCGCGGACACCATCTCCGTACGCCCCGCACCCACCAGCCCGGCAATGCCGAGGATCTCTCCTCGGCGCACGGCAAAGCTCACGTTGTCGGCGCGCTTGCGATTCGGGTTGCTGACATCCCAGCAGGTGACATTGCGCGCTTCCAGCACGACTTCGCCCACGGTGTGCTCTACCTTGGGGAAGAGCGAGGTCATCTCGCGGCCGACCATCATCGTGATGATGTTGTCGATGGTCATCTCGGCAGCGGGGCGCGTGGCGATGTGCTTGCCGTCGCGGATGACGGTGATCGTGTCGCACACGCGCTTGACCTCATCCAGCTTGTGCGAGATGTAGACGCACGCCACGCCGCTGCGCTTGAGGTCTTCAATGATGGACAGCAACACCTCGATTTCCTTGGCGGACAGCGATGACGTCGGTTCGTCCAGGATCAAGAGGCGCGCGTTCTTGGCCAGCGCCTTGGCAATCTCGAAGAGTTGCTGGTGGCCGCTGCCGTAGTTGCTCACGGGCGCGGCCACGTTCACGTCGGTCAGGCGCAGGCGGGCGAGGAGCTGCTCGGCCTTGGCGTGCATGGCGTCGTAGTCCATGCGCCCCCCCGGCTTGGTGATCTCGTTGCCGAGGAAGATGTTCTCCGTGACGGAGAGCTGCTGCACCAGCATCAGTTCCTGATGGATGATGACGATGCCTGCGCGCTCGCTGTCGCGCACGGAATGCGCGCGCAGCGGTACGCCTTCCCATTCGATCTCGCCCTCGAAGGTGCCGTAGGGGTAGACCCCCGACAGCACCTTCATTAGGGTGGATTTTCCGGCGCCGTTCTCCCCGCACAAACCGACGCATTCGCCTGGCCTGACTGCCAGGCTCACGCCATCGAGCGCGCGCACACCGGAGAACGACTTCACGATGTTGCGCATCTCGAACAGGGTGCCGTTACTGCTCATGGCGTCCTCCTCCTCACGACGACTGACGACTGCATCGACGGCTTACTTGCCGAAGATCTGCTGGTGCGTATAGAAGCCGTCCTTGACGACGGTGCTGTCCAGGTTGTCCTTGGTCAGCAGGGTCGGCGTCAGCAGTACGGTGTCGACATCCTTCTTGCCGTTGTTCAGCTTGGTGTTGAACTTGGGCGCGGTGCCCTTGACGAGGTCAACGGCCATCTCGGCAGCCGTGGCGGCAATCTGCTTGATCGGCTTGTACACCGTCATGGCCTGGGTGCCTTCGGCCACGCGCTTGACGGCGGCCAGGTCGGCATCCTGGCCTGACACTGGCACCTTGCCTGCCAGCTTCTGGCCCGACAGCGCCTGGATCGCACCGCCTGCCGTGCCATCGTTGGAAGCGACGATGCCCTGGATGTTGTTGTTGTTTGCCGTCAGCGCGTTCTCAATGATGTTCTGCGCCTTGGACGGGTCCCATTCCGGTGTCCATTGCTCGCCGACGATCTTGATGTCGCCCTTGTCGACCAGCGGTTTGAGCACCTTCATCTGGCCCTCGCGCAGCAGGCGCGCGTTGTTGTCGGTGGCGGCGCCGCCCAGCAGGAAGTAGTTGCCCTTGGGTGCCAGCTTGACCACGCCCTGTGCCTGCAGCTCGCCCACCTTCACGTTGTCGAAGGTCACGTAGCCGTCCACATCGGCATTGAGGATCAGGCGGTCATACGACACCACCTTGATGCCCTTCTTCTTGGCGCTGGCAATGGCGTTGCCCAGCACCTTGGAGTTGAACGGCACGATCACGAGCACGTCGACGTTCTGCGCGATCAGGTTTTCGATCTGGGCGATCTGCTTGGCCTCGTTGGCATTGGCCGATTGCACGTTGACGGTCGCGCCCAGCTTCTTGGCGGCGTCGACAAAGTAGTCGCGGTCGTGCGTCCAGCGTTCGACGCGCAGGTCGTCGATCGAGAAGCCGATGACCGGTGCTTCCTTGCTGGCATGCGCCGACGTGGCGGCGAAGGTGAGGACCGCTGCAGCGGCCAGGGTGTTCAGTACACGGGAAATCATGAAAGGTCTCCTGTTGTGCGTAAGGGTGTCGGGTTCGCGATCAGAACGTCACGCCGGTCTTCAGGCCGATCACGAAGGCGTTCTTGTTTTGCGTGGTGCCGCCCGGATGCAGGATGTACTGCAGATTAGGACGGAAGTACACAGAGGGCACGGGCGACCAGCTGTAGTACAGCTCGCTCACGTATTCGTAGCCGTCACCCGCCACAGTGTTCGAACCGGTACGGGCGTTGACCTGGCGCACGTAGTCCGCATAGCGGCCGTTGTTGTGCGTTGCACCGACGGCAAAGCCGATGGTGTCGGTCAGGCGGTCAAACGGCCCCTTGTACTGCACGCCCACCGAAATCTGGTGGTCGGTCTGCGCGGTGTTGCGATCCGCTTGCGAGAAGTTCAGGAACACCGTGGCGCCGCGTCCGCCGGCCGTGCCGGTAATCTGCTGCTGCAGGTTCAGGTAGGCGCCATATTGGCCGCTGCGCTGGCGTGCGTCCAGGCCGGTGATGCCGCGCGGGTTGCCATTCACGTCTTCGTACAGATCTTTGCCGTTGGACGTGTTGTACCAGACGCCGGCCTTGTACGAGCCGGGGCGGCCTTCAATGCTGGGCAGCCAGCCGAATTCCAGCGGGATCAGCGCACCGGTCGTGCCGCTCGGGTTGTTCGGCTTCCAGCCGTTGTGCTGGGCCCAGGTGTCATTCACATAGTTCGGGTTGACCTGATACACGCCGATCTGCGCGTAGGTCTCTGCCGTGGTGTGCACCTTGGCGCGCGCGCCCCACTGGCTGGTCGGCCAGTTGACCCAGTAGCTGCCCACCAGGTTGCCCGGCTGCGAGCCGCAGAACGTCAGGTTCTGGAAGTCGCACGAGACCGAGAAGAAGTCTTCGCCCACCGTCACACGGCCGGCCTTGATCTCCAAGCGGTCATTGAGCAGCTTCTGGTTCAGCCAGAACTGCGTCAGGTGCCAGGTCTGGCCGCGGCCATAGACCTCCTGGATCAGCATGTTGTTGCCGATGTTCGCATCGCTGCCGAGGTTGCGGCCGTTGCGGTCGGTGACGGTGGCCTGGAAGGTGGCGCCTTGCCAGCCCGTCAGCTTTTGCATGTCCAGCGTGGTGCCCATCACCCACTGGTCCGTGTAGCGCGTGAGGTGCTCGGTGCCGCCGCTGAAGTTGTGCGCGAGTTCGCTGCCGTAGCCGAGGTTGAACGTCACACCCTGGTCGGCCAGGCGGGTGCGCAGGCCGCCCCAGTCGCCCAGCAGGTAGGGGCTGGTGGTGATGTCGTACGCGTGGGCGCTGGCTGCGCCGAGTGCCAGCACGGCCACAGCGATGGCCGATGCGCCCAGGCGCTTGCTACGGGATTGATGATGCGCCGCCGACCGGCGCATGGGCTTCAAGGGCCTCGGTGAGGCATCGAAGCGGGGTTCGAGCTCCATTGACTGTCTCCTGATATTTGGTCCCGTCTGCCTTGCATGACAGCGGTGTCAGCGTTCTGTTCTCAATGTGTAGCGGGCTGACGGACGCAAGAATGGCCACAATTGACAGCGCTGTCAATCTCGGGGTTTGCCCTAGTCCAAGGCCCATCTGCGACGTTCTAAAGAGGCGGCGGGGTGGATGTTGCGATGCGGGAATTGCAGCCGAACAAGCAAGTGCCGCCATGGGCGTGGCACTTTGTGCATGGCATCGACCTTGCTCATGCTGCGCGCACCTTTCTCTTTGTCATCCAACTCAAGGAGCCGCACATGCAACGCGAAGACGTGACCGACCTGATCGTTCTGCAGAAGATCAAGAAGCAGCTGACGTGGGCGCAGCTGGCCGAGGTGATCGGCCACAGCAAGGAGTGGAGCACTGCCGCACTGCTCGGCCAGATGACACTGACCGAAGCGCAGGCGAATGCCGTGGGCACGGCGCTGGAGTTGCCGGAAGAGGCGATCGCATTGCTGCAGGTGCCGCCCTACAAAGGCTCGCTACCCACCGCCGTGCCGACCGACCCGCTGATCTATCGTTTCTACGAACTCATCAGCGTGTATGGCACGACGTTCAAGGCGCTGATCCACGAAGAGTTTGGCGACGGCATCATGAGCGCGATCGACTTCAACATGGACCTCAAGCGCGAGCCCGACCCGAAGGGTGATCGGGTGCGCATCGTGATGAGCGGCAAGTTCCTGCCGTACAAGACCTACTGAGCGCTCACGCGTCTTCGCTGCTGTCGTCGTGCTCGTCGATGAACGGACGGCTGCGGCGCGGCATCTCGGAATCGAGTACCAGGCGGCCATGCACGCGGCCGTTCATGCGCGTGACATGGTGCGTGCAGTCTTCCATGTGCGAGGCCATGAGTTCACGCACGCGCTCGGCATCGCGCGCACGCGCGGCCTCGTAAATCTGCCGGTGGAACTTGACCGTGGACGCGCCGAACTTGGCGTGGTCCTTGGGTGAAGTCTCGTTGCCGAACACCACCAGCTGCCGCAGCATTTCGTTGATCAGCTCGCAGCAGAACCGCAGCATCGGGTTGGGATTGGCGGCGGCCAGGATGTCGTGAAAGCTCAGGTCTTCCTGGCGCTGGTCCAGCGGCGCGACGGCCTTGGCCGAAGCCGGGTCGCACAGGTCGATGGTGTGTTCAAGCGCGTGGAAGTCGTCTTCCGTCAGGTGCGGCACGGCGCCGGCGGCTAACTCAGGCTCCAGCAGGCGGCGCACGGTGTAGACA
>NZ_JAELUI010000130.1 GCF_016429285.1 Ralstonia sp. ASV6 | reverse complement strand
CGACCTGCTGTTGGCCGCGTTGTCCGACCCCGTGCCGGAAGTCCGCCGGCAGGCGGCCCAAGGCCTGCGCTTCGGGCCACCGCAAGTGCTGCCTGCCTTGCTGGCAGTCGCCAACGACCCTGAGCCTCGCGTACGGCTGGAAGTCGTCATCGCGCTGGGCTGGCAACGCGATGCGCAGGCGGTCGACGCGATTGCGGCGCGCGTGTTTGACGAGGCGGATGAAGAGGTGCGCTACTACGCCGTCAGTTCGCTCGGTGAGCAGCATGACGCCCGTGCCACGCAACACCTCATCACCGCATTCCAGACACCCGCGCTGGGGCAGCGTGTACGTGTTGGAGCGCTGTGGGCGCTTGGCGATAGTGGTGATGCAGCGGCGCTGCCGATCCTTCTCGCGGCGCTGGGTGACGCGGATGCGGAAATCCGCGCACAAGCCGCCACGTCGCTCTGCAATCTGCATAGGGGATCGCATGCAGATGCGGAGCAAGCACTGCCGGCGTTGACGCAAGCCCTGCGGGACGACGATGAGGATGTGCGGGAGCAAGCCGCACGGGCATTGGTGGCGGTGTGTACGTTGCCAGCGCTGCACGCTTTGCTTTCCGGACTGCACGAGCACAATAGTGCCGCCAGGCAGGCATTGCAGCGAGCGATCGCCGCTCGCGAGGAAGAAGAGGCCGCCGCAGCTGAGCGAACCGGTCTCGGCACCGTGCACTACGAGTAGTCGCCACAAGGCGGGTTCGGCTGGTGCGGACATCGGCCAATGGCGAACATGTTCTGGTAGGCTGCAAAGCCTTACCGCCTTCAATGCACGCTATCCGATGCCAACCCCAGAACCGCAAGCCGTTGCCGGCCCCGTGACCCGCAGCGCCATCTTTATTGTCGCCACCCTGAACCCAGGCGTTGATCACGCCAATGTTGTCCGCGCATGGTGCGCCGACGTTGCCGCGCTGGTTCGCTCGGTTGGCAAGCGTGTTCCAGCTGGCCAACTGTCGTGCGTGTGTGGTTTTGGCTCGGATGCGTGGGACACGCTGTTCGGCGCACCGCGGCCGGCATCGCTGCATCCGTTCCGCGTGTTCGGATCGGGGGACCGTACCGCTGTTGCAACGCCGGGCGATCTCCTGCTGCATATCCGTGCAGACCAGATGGATCTCTGCTTTGAGCTCGCCATGCAACTGATCGGCAGGCTGGGCACAGCGGTCAAGGTAGTCGACGAGGTGCATGGCTTCCGCTACTTCGACCAGCGCGCCATGGTCGGCTTTGTTGACGGCACGGAGAATCCGGAGGGCCGCGAAGCCGTTGATTTCACCGTGATCGGCGATGAGGATGGGCCCTTTGCCGGCGGAAGCTACGTGCTCGTGCAGAAGTATCTGCATGACATGGCTGGGTGGAACGCGCTTTCCGTCGAGGCGCAGGAGCGCATCATCGGGCGGACCAAGCTGTCCGACATCGAGTTGGACGACGATGTCAAACCGTCGTGGTCGCACAGCTCGCTGACAACGCTTGAGGAAGACGGCCGGGAGGTGAAGATCCTGCGCGACAACATGCCGTTCGGGCGCCCGGGCTCCGGCGAGTTCGGCACGTACTTCATCGGCTACGCGCGCTCGCCAGCCCCGATTGAGCAGATGCTCGAAAACATGTTCGTCGGCCGCCCGCCCGGCAACTATGACCGTCTGCTTGACTACAGCCGTGCGGTCACGGGCAGCCTGTTCTTCGTTCCCTCTGCAGACCTGCTGGAGGCGCTTGCCGAGCGCGGATCGGGTGAGGGCGGCGCCTGAAGCGCGGCCTCTCCAACGACGCTCGCGGCTTGGCGGCTTAGTCGCCGATGTCCTTGGGGGCGCGGTTGACCAGGACTTTGCTGACGGCGTTGCCATCCACCGAGTTGAGCATCACGAACCAGTGGATCGGCGTCACGGATGTCGCGAGCCGCTGTGTGGGCGGTACCTCCGCGAGCGGCCCGAGCGTGCAGAGTGTGCTCGAGCGCAGTTCGGCTGCGGGCTGTATCGCCCGGCAGGTGAAGCCGCGCGACTGAAGCGTCTTGGTGGCCGCATCCAGCACCGTGGCGGTCGGAATCCAGCCAGCGAGTTGCTGCCGCGCTTCCCGCGCCGACTGCTGGGTGTGGAAGGTGTCGTCGGATTTGACCGCGCCCGTGGCAGCACATCCTTGCGTGAACAGGAGAAGCGAAAGCAGCGATAGCGCGTGGAAGCGGGTGAACTGCGGCATCAAGGTGACTCCTGATCTTGCGTGCTGAGCGTTGGGCAGCGAGATTCGAACTCGCATTTGCGGTGCATGGTAGCCCAGTGGCAGGTTGCCTAGACTGAGATGGAAATTGCCAGCTTGATGATGTGGCGCCCATCCCTGTCATTCGCGAGAGAGGTTCACCATGATCACAGAAATCGTCTTCTTCAAGCTCAAGCCGGATGTGGACGTTCCCACGCTATTGGAACGCTACGAAAGCACCGCGGTGAAATGGGCGGAGAATCCGGATCTGCTACAGAAGTGGTACTTCTACGACGCGGCCACTAGGGAGGGCGGTGGCGTGTACATCTGGCGCAGCCGAGAGGCGGCTGCACGATGGCATGGCGCCGAGTACAAAGCGATGGTTGAGCGAGTCTATGGCTATCCGCCGGAGATTCGCGTGCTGGACACGCTGGGGCATGTCGACGCAACCCGGAAGACGTATGAGATGTTCGATGCAGTCGGCTGAGTGTGGCGGGGCCACCATCTGACGTGCGCAGGGCCATCGAGCGATGGCCCTCAACCCACCGGTGGCGCTACGCGATGTACTGGTCCATACGCACGATATCGGCCACCTCGCCAACGTGTTCCCGCACCGCTGTCTTGCCCGCGGCGGACCACGCTTCAAATGACGTTGTCCCGCTGGTCACCCCGATAAACGGCACGCACGCTCGCTCGGCGGCCTGCGCGTCAACGGTATGGTCGCCAACGTAGACCGCTTCCGCCGCCGGTATGCCGAGCAACGTCAGGGCAGCCTCAATGCCCTCAGGATCGGGCTTGTGCCGCTGTACATCCTCTCCGCCAATCAGCACGTCAACCAAAGATCGCAACCCGGCGCGCACGAGAATCGCATCGATCCGATAGTGAAATTTGGACGACACGATCGCGACCGCCATGCCCTGCTCACGCAAGCGAGCGAACAGGGGCGGCACCTCGGGGTAGATGCGGGTCGAGGGCACCATGATCTCGTCGGCGCGTGCTACGAAGTGCCGTGCAAAGGCTTCTGCGCGCGCGGGCTCGCTGTCTTCCGTCAGCGTGCGGAACATGACTTGCAGCGGCAGCCCGATCACCGCATGAATCTCTGCCGGCGTGGCGCCGGGTGCGCCCAGTTGCCGCAATGCGTATTCCGTGCACTCGATGATGGCGCCGGAAGAGTCGGCCAGTGTCAGGTCAAAGTCGAAAATGACCGCGCGAATCGGCATGGTGTGAAAGCTCCTTGCTTCAGTACGGCGACGGCCGGTTTTCCGTCCGCCATTTGAGATCGGCCAGCGTACCAGGGCGCGGTGGTTTCAGTCCGGAGATGGTCCACAAGCCGAATGGTGTCTCGCCGATATGGATTTCCCAGCGCAACCCGCGCTCGCCAATGAAGGGGGCGAAACGCTGCGCGACGTAGTTCATGAACTGCTCTTGTTCGGCAGGGTTGTCGATTTGCCGTGCAATGTGATCGACCTTGATGCGGACGAAGTCGTTGGTTGGCTCGCCGCCGATCAGGAACGACGCCGCCGGCAACGCCTGGAACAACACGTTGACGTAGAAGCGCGGCAAGAACCCGTTATAGAGCCCGACAATGCGCTCGGCAATCGCAAGCTTGTCTGCGTCGCTGTACGCAGCTTCGGGGTGGTAGATGTTCCAGAGCGGCATGGCAACTCTCCTATGGATGGGCCATCGTCAACGCGGATAGGCGCGAAAGCCTTGTCTGCAATAAACTCTTATTATCAGAGTAAATGTTGGGCGAGATGCCGTCAAGCGCCACAGGATGCGATACGATGCCGGCCAGACGGGAAGGTTGTTGCTGTGCGTTTCCGCTCAAGAGAGGCAATTCCAATGAAATCCAAAAGCTTTGATGGCATGACCTGCTCCATCGCCAGCGTGCTCGACGCGCTGGGCGATCGGTGGGGCGTGTTGATCGTGCGCGATCTGGCGCTCGGGTTGGCG
The DNA here is from genome assembly GCF_016429285.1 of Ralstonia sp. ASV6. Taxonomy (GTDB): domain Bacteria; phylum Pseudomonadota; class Gammaproteobacteria; order Burkholderiales; family Burkholderiaceae; genus Ralstonia; species Ralstonia flaminis. The sequence continues at coordinate 11,260 of NZ_JAELUI010000130.1, read as the reverse complement.
CGCTATGACGACCTCCAGCAATCCACCGGCATTACCAATGCCACGTTGTCCAGCCGACTGAAGGCGCTGGAAGGCAATGGACTGATCGTGCGGCAGCGGTATCAGTCGCGCCCCGATCGGTACGAATATCACCTGACGTCGCGCGGCCGGGACATCGGCATCGTGTTGCTGGCGCTTGCACAGGTGGGGGATGCTTGGAATCTTGCGGAGTTGGAGGGGCCGCCGCTGAGGTTTCTGGATGCGCAGTCGGGGCATGCGATACGGCTCGCGTTGGTGGATGCCGAGACCGGGGAGCCGCTTCAACGTCCGGACCTGAGAGTCGAAGCAGGGCCGGGAGCGGACGACATCATGCATTGGCGGCTGGAGCAAAAGCGCGTGCGGCAGACCGAACCGTAGCGATTCGCCACCCACACGGCACACACAGCGGCATTTCATCCCTACCTCATCCTAGCCAGTCGCCCTGCAATGGATAGCCTTGAAAGCATGTCGGTGTTCGTCGAGATCGTGAACACCGGAAGCCTGACCACTGCAGCTGAGCGATTGGGCCTGTCGTCGAGCATGGTCGGCAAGCACCTGAATGCGCTTGAAGCACGCCTTGGGGTCAAGTTGCTCCATCGCACGACACGGCGCCATCAGTTGACTGAAGCCGGCGCGCTCTATCTCGAGCGCTGCCGCGACATTCTCGAGCGGGTCAAGGCGGCACATGACGACGCATCGGCACTGCGCGGCAATCCGGCTGGCAAGCTGCGCATTGCCGCACCGATTTCGTTTGGCGTCACGCAACTGGCGCCGGCGGTTGCGCGGTTCCTGGCGCACCACCCGGGTATCGATATCGAGTTGATGCTGACCGACGCGCCGGTCGATCCAGTCGGCGACGGCGTGGATCTCGCCTTCCGTGTCGGGCCGCTTGTCGATTCGTCGTTGATTGCACGGCCGCTGCCGTCGTACTACCGGATGGTTGTTTGCGCAGCACCGGACTATCTGGCCAGGCGCGGCATGCCAACCGTACCGCACGATCTGCTGAGCCACGACTGTCTCGGGCATACCCGCTGGGGGCCAAGCCATGCGTGGCGATTCGACGGACCGGATGGGCCCATCGAAGTGCCCGTCAGTTACCGGCTGCGCATCGACAACGGCCCTGCATTGCGTGAAGCCGCTTTGGCGGGCGGCGGCATCATTCGGCAGCCGTTCGGCCTGGTCAAGAACGACCTGGAAACCGGCCGGCTGCGCCTCCTGTTGGCGGACTACCGATCGCACGGGCGCGACTTTTACCTGCTCTACGCTCGTGACACGGTCGCTCCTGCAAAGGTGCGAGCGTTCATGGAGTTTGCGCTCGAGCATTTCGCCGCCGCAGACTCGGGCGATCAAGCCTGAGCGGTTTCAACCGGCGCGGCAAAGACTTCTGCCGCCACGCCGAGTGCATTGTTGACGGCTGCACCGCCTGCATAGAACATGGTTTGCAGGATCGTCTCGATGATCTGTTCGCGGGTTGCCCCAGCAACGAGTGCTGCTTCGATGTGGGCACGCAGTTGCGGCAACAGGTAGCCCTGTGCCACACAGCACGCGATGACGACCAACTCGCGTGTCGCAAGGTCCAGCCCCGTGCGATCCAGCACACCGGCAAACGCCCATTGCATGGTCATCGTCAGGAAATCAGGGCAAAGCGCCTCGCGTGACTCGGCCAATTGCTTGCCGCTGTGCTTGCCGTGCAGCTGTTCAAACAGCGCAAGGCCACGCGCGTAGGTGTCGTCTCTGGGAAGAATCGGGCGTGTCATGTCTATCCTCGTGATGAATCGCCGGGGGATCGGCGGATAGACAAAGTGTGTGGTGAAGCGCCGCGCTGAAAAACGCCATTCTGGTGCGTTCATTTCCCACTCGGAGTGGGGAATCCGTGGCGCGTGTTCATCGGCGTGGAGGGCGGCAACGCTCCGGTCAGCTGATAGCGTACGGCGCTGACATCTGAGCTGCAGGCCGTGCAGGTCCGGGGTCAAATCGAAGAGATACGGTGCTTTTATCCGTCTAATTCAACGATTGAATGTCAGGCTGCACAAAGAATCGAAAGACATCGCTTTAAAGCCGGGTTTAATAAGGTGTTCGCAAGGGAAATGCAACACGCTGTCTAAAGACGAAATCGCCCCGGTCGTTGAGCGGGTGGTGATATCGGGAGATCGATTTCCGAATCTTTGACACTGGCTGACGACATTGCACCGTCTGCCAACACAACAGCGGTACAACTTTCCAAGCGAGAACATCATGGGATTCCAACAAGGGCTGAGTGGCCTCGATGCCGCGTCCAAGTCGCTGGACACAATCGGCAGCAATATCGCCAACGCCAACACGGTCGGCTATAAGAAGGCGACGACGGTGTTTGGCGATGTGTATGCGCGCTCGCTCGTCGGCGCATCGGATAGCCAGATCGGGCAGGGCGTGAACGTGACGCGCATTTCCCAGTCCTTTACGCAGGGCAATGTGACGCGCACGGGCAATCCGCTGGACCTCGCGATCAATGGCACCGGTTTCTATCGCATGGTTGACCCGGGCAGCGGGCAGGTTTCGTACACCCGTAACGGCCAATTCCATACAGACAAGAACGGCTACATCATCTCCGCCACCGGCCAGAACCTGACCGGCTACGGTGTGGATTCCACGGGCAAGGTCAACACGGCTGTACTGACCAATCTGCGGATTCCGGTCAATGATCTGGCCCCGCTGGGCACAACCAATACAACGTTCGGCGTCAACCTGGATTCGGCTGGCAAGATGCCGACCACCACGCCGTTCTCGTCCACCAACTCGGCCACGTTCAGTCATTCGGTGTCGCAGCAGGTCTACGACGGCACGGGCACGGCACGTACGCTCACCAACTACTACGTGCGTACCAGCACCGGTTGGGACGTCCATGCCCTGGTGGACGGCGCGCCCCCCACCGGTGGCAACCCGATCACCACGCTCACCTTCAACGGCAGCGGTCAGTTGACCTCCACGCCCACCAAGATCCCGGTCAGCTTTGCGGGCATGGGCATCAGCAACATCGACCTGACAGGTACAACGCAGTACGGCGGCGGCTACAACGACACGGCCCCCGGCGTCTCGCAAGACGGCTACGCCACCGGGCGCCTGGCCAGCTATGCGGTGGGCAACGACGGCACGGTGCTGGCGCGTTACTCCAACGGTCGCACCGCGGTGCTGGGGCAGGTTGCCATGGCCAACTTCAAGGCGCCGGATGGCTTGCAGAACATTGGTGGCAATCAGTGGGTAGAGACCGCTGACTCGGGCGCTGCCAATCTCGGCACCCCGGGCATGGGTTCGTTTGGCTTGCTGCAATCGCAGTCGGCCGAGCAGTCGAACGTGGACCTCTCTGCCGAGTTGGTCAACATGATCGTTGCCCAGCGTTCGTACCAGGCCAACGCGCAGACCATCAAGACGCAGGACTCGATCCTGCAGACGCTCGTCAGCCTGCGTTGATCGCGCACGGCAACTGACAGCCCGCCTGGGGCGGCTCTGGCATACCGGAGCCCCGGGCGGTTTTCTCCCAATTCTGACGAGGCCTTCAATTGATTCGCTCTCTGTGGATCTCCAAGACCGGGATGGACGCCCAGCAAACACAACTGGACGTCGTTTCCAACAACCTGGCGAACGTCAACACGACGGGCTTCAAGCGCTCGCGCGCCGTATTCGAAGATTTGCTGTACCAGAATGCCCGCGAGCCCGGCGCACAGTCGTCGCAGCAGACCACGCTGCCTTCGGGCATGCAGATCGGCACCGGCACGCGCGTTGTCGCCACCACACGGCTGCACACGCAAGGCAACCTGACCAAGACCGGCAACTCGACTGACGTGGCCATCAACGGCAACGGTTTCTTTCAGGTGCAGATGCCGGATGGCACGCTGGCCTACACGCGTGACGGCAACTTCCAGATCAACCAGCAGGGGCAGCTCGTGACGTCGAGCGGCTACGCGGTGCAGCCGGCGATTACCGTGCCGCAGAACGCCAAGAGCCTGACGGTTGGCAAGGATGGGGTGGTGACGATCACCACGGCGGGCACAACCAACAACACGCAGGTGGGTACGTTCCAACTGGCCAGCTTCATCAACCCCGCAGGCCTGCGCAGCATGGGGGAGAACCTGTACGCAGAGACGGAAGCCTCCGGCACAGCCAACCTGGCCGCGCCCGGGTCGAACGGTGTGGGCGTGCTCAACCAGAACTACGTGGAAACATCCAACGTGAACGTGGTGGAAGAAATGATCCAACTGATCCAGACGCAGCGCGCCTACGAGATCAACAGCAAAGCCGTGCAGACGTCCGACCGCATGCTGGAAAAAGTGGCGCAGCTTAAGTAAGGCGCTGCAATCCTGATCGGGCAGATTCTTTTCCTTGCAACCATGAGTTCTTCTCTTCTGAACATCGGCGCATCGGGCCTGCGCACAGCGGGTATCCACCTGCAGGTGACTGGCAACAATATCGCCAACGCCAATACGCCCGGCTATTCGCGCCAGGAAGCGGTGCAGACGCAGAACGTGCCGCTGTATGCCGGTGTCGGCTACCTGGGGCAGGGCGCCGATGTTGCCACCGTCAAGCGTATCTACGACCAGTTCCTGACCACGCAGGTGCAGAGCGGCCAGGCGGCCACCAGCGCTGCCAATCAGCTCAGCAGCCTGTTGACCGGCCTGGACAAGTACCTGGCGGACCCCAACAGCGGGTTGAGCTCGGCGCTTACCAGCTTCTTCAATGCAGCCGATGGCCTGGCGTCCAAACCGTCGGACACCACTGCGCGGCAGGTCTTCCTGAATGCCGCCGCTGGCCTGCAGAACCGCTTCAATGCGATTGCTGGGCAGATGAATGCGCTGACAAATCAAGTCAACACGCAGGTGCAGACGCAGGTCAGCACCGTCAACGGCACCGCCAAGCAGATCGCCGCGCTCAATGAACAGATCGCCAAGGCAGAGGCCTCCGCCGGCCAGCCAGCCAACGACCTGCGTGACCAGCGCGACCAACTGGTGCAGACGCTCAACAAGTCGATCAAGGCCAGTGCCGTGCAGACCAGCGATGGTCAGTACAACGTCTATATCGGTAACGGGCAGGCTCTGGTGCAGGGCAATCAGAGTTTTGAACTGACGACTGTGGCATCGCCGTACGATCCGACGCAACTGTCAGTGGGCTACAAGAGCCCGGCGGGTACCGTCAGCATTGACGATAGCCAGCTTGGTGGTGGTGCCCTGGGCGGGCTGATGGATTTCCGCCGCAATACGCTCACCCCCGCGCAGAACAGCCTGGACCGTTTGGCGACCGCCATGTCGTCGGCAGTGAATGCGCAGAACAGGCTGGGCATGGATGCCAATGGCAAGATGGGCGCCGATCTGTTTTCTGTTGCCGGCCCCAGCGTTGCACCCAGCAACAGCAACACCGGCAGCGGTACGCTCACGGCCAGCATCACCAATGCCAACGCAGGGCAGGGGTATGACTACCAGGTGAAGTATCAGGGGGGCGCCTATACCGTATCGCGCTACCTCGATGGCTCCGGCGCGGTCACCGTCACCAGTTGGCCGACCACCGTGGATGGCGTCACGCTCAACCTGAGCGGTGCCATGAACAATGGGGATTCGTTCCTCGTGCGCCCGACCGCCAACGCCGCGTCCAGCATGAAGACGCTGACGAACGATTACCACGCGGTCGCCGCAGCCTCGCCTGTAGTGGCAGACCTGGGCAGCAACAACAAGGGCAGTGCGGCGATTACGTCCGTCGGCGTGAATGCGGGCTATGCGGGGGCGCCGCTTGCCTCGCCGGTCTCGCTTACCTACAACGCCGCCGGTGGCGGCTCGCTTTCGGGCTTTCCGGGCACAGTCACGGTCACCGTCAATGGCACCTCGACCACGTATACGGGCACGGCGCCTTACACGCAGGGCGCGACGTATGCGTTCAACGGCGTCCAGATGACGATGACGGGTGTGCCAGCAAATGGCGATACCTTCAAGCTTTCGCCCAACACCGCCAACAGCACGGATAACGGTAACGCCAGTGCATTGGCCAAGCTACGCAATGCCGCGCTGCTCGATGGCGGCACCACGTCGATCGGCTCAGCGTGGAATCAGCTCACCACACAGGTGGGCGTGCAGACCAACCAGGCCAATGGCAACCTGACCGCGCAGACGGGGCTGCTTCTGAGCGCCACGCGGCAGCAGCAGTCGGTATCTGGCGTGAGCCTGGATGACGAGGCGATGAACCTGATGCGGTATCAGCAGGCCTATCAAGCATCGGCCAAAGTCATGCAGACGGCGAACAGCCTGTTTGACTCACTGCTTTCCATCGCAGGGCGTTGAGATCGGGTGATGGCGGCCTAAGCCGGACCAGCGTCATGCTGGTCCGATGCGCTTTGGGGTCAAGCGGGTGTCAGGTTTGTCGCGGCGGACAAGTCCGGGGGCAGTTGCAGTGGCTTGCCGTAGCCGAAGCAATGCTGCGCTAGCGGGAAGCCACCTTGCCGAACCTCGTCGGCATATTGCGCGACGGCCTCACGCATGAGGGCATTGATATCCGCATAGCGTTTGACGAAGCGTGGCGTGTAGGCATCGAAGCCGCCCACCATATCCTCGGTCACCAGCACTTGACCATCGCACGCCGCAGAGGCGCCGATGCCGATGGTCGGGATCGTCAGCGTTTCCGTGATGTGCCGTGCCAGTGCCTCGGCGGTGCCCTCGATGACGACCGAGAACGCGCCGGCTCGTTCCACTGCGCGTGCCGCCTCGAAGATGCGTGTGGCTGAGCCAGCATCGAGCCCTTGCGCCTTGAAACCACCGGTGGCGTTGGCCTGCTGTGGCATCAGCCCAATATGCGCCATGACCGGTACACCGCGTTCGGTCAGGAAACGAATGGTGTCCGCCATCTCCACGCCGCCTTCCAGCTTGACGGCCTGCGCACCCGTTTCACTCAGCAGACGCGCTGCACTACGGAACGCCTGCGCGGGAGATTCCTGGTACGTCCCGAACGGCAGGTCGACCACCACGCAGGCCCGCGTCGACCCGCGTACCACCGCTGCGCCGTGCGCGATCATCATCTCAAGCGTGACCCCCAGCGTGCTGGGCATGCCGTACAGAACCATACCCAGCGAATCGCCGACGATGATCACATCGGCATGCGTGTCGACCAGGCGAGCCATCGGAGTGGAATAGGCCGTCAGCGAGACCAGGCTGCCTGTACCCTTGCGCGCGCGCAGCGCGGTGACGGAGTGGCGGGAGAGTGCTGTATGTGTGCTCATGGAACGTTGTCGAACAGTGGATGCACCACGGTATCATCTGCGGCGCGCGCCCGATCCCGCGCAGAGGACACCCTATGCTGCACGCAGGACAAGCTCGTAACGCCTACGTGGTTCCGCCCATGACGGTGCTGCCGCGGCCACTGTTCGTGCGGGCCTTCGAGATTCCAGGCAACGGTTGGGTGGAGCCCCACAGCCATCCCTGGGCACAGTTCACCTACGCCACCGCTGGTGTGATCGAGATCGATACCCCACTGGGCCGCCATCTGCTGCCACCGCACTACGCGATGTGGATTCCGCCGGATATGCCGCACGCCGTATCAACGCGCGAATGTGTGGCCTTCCATAGCTTGTATCTCGACGCAGCCGCGTTTGGGCCGCAACCGCCGCGTGCAGGCGCCATGTTGTGCGTAACTCCCTTGCTACGGGAGCTGGTGGCGGCAACTGCTGAACTCCCTGTGGACTACGACACGCACGGTCCCGACGGCGCCCTGGTGTGCCTGATCATGGACCGCATCCGACGTTTGCGCACCGCGCCGTTGTCTGTGCCGATGCCGCGTGATGCACGGCTGCTCAAGATCGCACGTGCATTGCACGTTGATCCGGGCGACCCGCGCAGCCTCGACGATTGGGCCAGTCAGGTCGGGGCCACCCGCCGCACGCTCTCGCGCCTGTTCCGGCAGGACACCGGACTGTCATTCGTCGAGTGGCGGCAAGCGTTGCGGTTGCTTGCTGCGTTGCCCTTGCTGGAGGCCGGCGCGGCCGTGAGCGTGGTTGCCGAGCAATTGGGCTATGCGTCGGTCTCCGCGTTCATCGCGGTCTTCCAGGCGCGTTTCCAGGTCACGCCGGGGGTGTTTGCCCGCACCCGGCAACTTGAGGGCAAGCGGGATCTACCGGTGGCGCTACCTGCCTAGGGTTCGTCCTTCAAATGCTTCCCTCTCCGGCCTCGTAGTCCGGCGCGCCGTAATAGAGCACGCCAAGCTGGATCGGCGCGCGACCCGCAGCCTTGCGCGGATGGATGTTCGGGCTATGGAAGAAGATCGTGTAATCGATGCCGGAAACCAGCATGGCCTCCATGACTTCACCGGAGCACGGTGCGCAGCAGGAATGCAGTAGCACCTTGCTGTGACCGCCGGGCAAGGGCAACGCCTTGCGTTCAAGAGGTGTCATGGGAGTTGTCATGAAGCTCCTCGCGCCCAGGTGCTGTGCCTCAGGATGTGCTCGCCCGCAATGTATGAATTAAATTCATTTAATTTGAAAAACACATCATTTTACTTCATGTTGCTGGATTTCTAGAATCGGCGGATCGATTTGATTCCACCGGAAACTCCAGAAGATGACCACCGTCCACAACCTCGGTTTTCCCCGCATCGGCGCCAAACGCGAACTCAAGTTCGCCCTCGAGTCCTACTGGAAAGGCGAGGCCTCGCGCGACCAACTGAAAGCCCTCGGCGCACAGCTTCGCCAGCGCCACTGGCAAAACCAGCAAGACCTGGATTTCGTGCCCGTGGGCGACTTCGCGTTCTATGACCAAGTGCTGGACATGAGCTTCACGCTCGGCAACCTGCCGGAGCGCGTGCGTGATTTTCACGGCGATGCGCTGGACAACTACTTCCGCGTCGCCCGCGGTCGCTCGGCGCAGTCAGCCGAGCATGCGGCCTGCTGCGGCGGCGTGGCAGCGGGCGAGATGACCAAGTGGTTCGACACCAACTACCACTACATCGTCCCCGAGTTCGCCGCCGATACGACATTCAAGCTGGATGCCTCGCGCCTGGTCGAGCAACTGGCTGAAGCCCGCGCGCAGGGCGTGCGCGCCAAGCCGGTGATCGTCGGCCCGGTTACGTACCTGGCGCTGGGCAAGGCCAAGGACGACTCCGACAAGCTCGCACTGCTGTCGCGCCTGCTGCCGGTGTATGCCGATCTGCTGACCACACTGGCCGCGCAGGGCGTCGAATGGGTGCAGATTGACGAACCGGTGTTGGTGACCGAGCTGGCCCCGGAATGGCAGGACGCCTTCCGCACCGCCTACGCCGCGCTGGCAAGGGGCCCCGTCAAGCTGCTGCTGGCGACGTACTTCGGTCAACTGCAAGAGAACTTGCCGCTGGTGGCCGAGCTGCCCGTGCAAGGCGTGCACCTGGATGCCATCAATGCGCGCCAGGAAGTCGCCGCCCTGATCGCGAAGCTGCCGGCTGGCCGCGTGGTCTCGCTAGGCGTGATCAATGGCCGCAACATCTGGAAGACAGATCTCGACGGCGTGCTGGACTGGCTGGAGCCGGTGGCCAAGCAATTGGGTGAGCGTCTGTGGATTGCCCCGTCGTGCTCCCTGCTGCACGTGCCGGTCGACCTGAACAGCGAACAGAAGCTCGATGCCGACGTGAAATCCTGGTTGGCCTTCGCGCTGCAGAAGCTCGATGAACTCAAGGTGCTGGCCGTGGCGCTGCGCCAGGGCCGTGATGCCGCCAAGGACGCGCTGTCCGCCAACCGTGCCGCCATCGAGGCGCGCCGTAACTCGCCGCGTGTACACAACCCGGCCGTGAAGGCCGCGGTCGACAAGATCACCCGCGCGCTGGGCGAGCGCCAGAACGCCTACGGCGTGCGCGCCCCGAAGCAATCAGCGCTGCTGAAGTTGCCGGCGTTCCCGACCACAACGATTGGCTCCTTCCCGCAAACGGCGGAGATCCGTCATGCGCGCAGTCAGTTCAAGGCAGGCGCACTGGACGCAACGGGCTACAAGCAGGTCATGCAGGCCGAAATCGAGCGCAGCGTGCGCGAGCAGGAGGCCCTGGGTCTGGACGTGCTGGTGCACGGCGAAGCCGAGCGCAACGACATGGTCGAGTACTTTGGCGAGCAACTGCAGGGCTACGCCTTCAGCCAGTTCGGCTGGGTGCAGTCGTACGGCTCGCGCTGCGTGAAGCCGCCCATCCTGTTCGGTGACATCAGCCGCCCGAACGCCATGACAGTCGAGTGGATCCAGTACGCGCAGTCGCTGACAGCCAAGCCGATGAAAGGCATGCTGACGGGCCCAGTCACGATCCTGAACTGGTCCTTCGTGCGTGACGATCAGCCGCGCTCGGTATCGTGCTACCAGCTCGCGCTGGCAATCCGAGAAGAAGTACTGGATCTGGAGCGCGCCGGCATCAGCGTGATCCAGATCGACGAGGCCGCGCTGCGCGAAGGCCTGCCGCTGCGCCGAGCGCAATGGCAGGAATACCTGGACTGGGCGGTGGAATCGTTCCGTATCACCGCCAACGGCGTGCGTGATGAAACGCAGATCCACACCCACATGTGCTACTCGGAGTTCAACGACATCATCAAGTCGATTGCCGACATGGATGCCGACGTCATCACGATCGAGACCTCGCGCTCGGATATGGAGCTGCTCGACGCGTTCGACAACTTCAAGTATCCCAACGAGATCGGCCCGGGCGTGTACGACATTCACTCGCCGATCATCCCAACGCAGGATCACATCGTGCAACTGATGCGCAAAGCCGCCGAGCGCATTCCACAGGAACGCCTGTGGGTGAACCCAGACTGCGGTTTGAAGACGCGCCAGTGGGCTGAGGTGATTCCGGCGCTGACCAATATGGTCGCTGCTGCGAAGACGCTGCGCGGCCAGTAAGTCAGTACGCGTACGACTGCGTGCGCTATTTACTGACATCCATCGCCCCGGGCATGTCCGGGGCGAGGCAGTTCTCGGGTTCCATATATATAGGTCCAACTGCCGAGTGAATCGACCGGATCGCTCCCAAGTTGCGTTCGCCGAACTTTTTTTGATCCGTTTTATCGCCCGCAATCCTAGGCGCAGACTGGGCTGGCGCAGATTCTTCACGGTTCCGTCATCAGTAGGACGCGAGAAAGGTGTTGCCAAGTGCGTGGAACCCACCTATAGTTCGCCCCTCGCTGCACGACGCAGCGCCGAAACGCAGGTTGAGGCGGTGGTGTCGAGGCGGTGGAGAGGTAGATGTGGTGCGGGTTTCCGGCCGATTGGTGGTGTTGATCGGGTGGGTGTCG
>NZ_JAELUI010000012.1 GCF_016429285.1 Ralstonia sp. ASV6 | reverse complement strand
CGGGGACGGTGTAACGGCGCGCGTTCTGTGGCGGATGCCACCCGCTCTCCCCTCGCCCGCTTGCGAGCGACGTGAAACTGCCGTAGGTGAATCCGGCCGTGGTTCCAGCGTCCGCATCGTTCGGGCGGGTGCCGCACCCACACCGCCAACGCCCTCCACTCTCAATCGCGGGAGAGTGGCCACCCCGAACCGAAGACCCGGCCGGATCGACAACCTCTGCAGCGCATCACGAACAGCATCGGTTGTCGCAGGCAACGACATCGCCCAATTGCCGGCATCCGCAATGTTGGTCGGCTCCCCAAGCCTGCACAGCCAGTAGGCAAACAGGTCACCCTCAGCGGTGGTGTCAACGGAGCGCAACCCCGGCTCTGCGGCCCATTGCAGAGTGGTCTCCCACAGCCATGCCTTCTGCAGCCGGTTGATCGTCGCGCGGTCGGATGGTGCTGGGCGTATCGTGCACGCTGCGATTGCCCGTGGCAGCCATTGCCAGCGTTCCAGTGCCGCTTGCCAGTGCGTCAGGCACTCATGGCCCTTTGCCGCATCAATCAATACGAGCAGTTCCAGCTTTCGCGTTATGGTCCAGTGCCGCGCAACGTGCACGCGCCAAGCGCGGCGGCGAACGCGGGGAAGCAGCGCGGCGTGCAGGCGGTCCGGCGTCCTCAGCAGGGTGGCCCATGCCGCAGCGGAGCCAGGACTGGCAGCGCCGTCCAGCCAACGCGCAAGCAGACGTGACTGTGGAGGCAGAGACGCGCTTGTCGCTCCCACCATATGTGCCGCCTCCGCTGGCGTGCCGTCTCCCGCCAGCTCACTGCGCCACATGTCACGGCTGGCCGCGAAGTGCGCGACGCCAAGTCCATCCGGCTGCGCCTCGACAAAGCGGCGCAAGCGTGCGCGCCAGCGTGCAAACAGTGCCGATGGCGGCACCGCACGACTTTGGGCCGCCAGTTCCCGCATGGCCCGCACATAGCGCTCAGATAGCGTGGGACCTAGCGAAGCGACGCTGACCTCGTTTGTGGACCGCGTCATCTCGTGTGCAGACAACGACGACGGCGGCGTGCGATCCGCCTGCCGCACGGCGCCGGTTCGCTGCTGACCGCCTACCGTTTGCCGTAGCCTTTCGGCAGCATCGTCCGCCTCGTCAATCTCCATCGTGTACGCGCCAATACCGTTGTGTTCACCTTGCGACAAGCGGCTCGCTCCGGTCTTGGCCGCACGCCGTTCGCGCACTTGCCCGCCTTGCGATATGACTGTGGCTGGCGTCTGCCCGCGCCACTCAGCCAACGCCCGGCTCCAGAGCAACCGCCAGCCACGAGGATCGCGCGGCATCTGACCGCCGAGCAGCCATTCGCGCAGGCAGTAGTCGGCAAGCCACGCCTGCAGCGCCGACAAGCCCGCCTTCCGCCCACCGCCCGGCTGCTCTCCACCGGCCAGCGCCGCCAACGCGAACTGCCGTAGCGATTCCGCCCAGCTCGCGCCGGCAGCAGCCGGTGATTCACCAACTACGCGCACATTGGCGGCAGTCGCCTGCATGACCTCCCACACCGTCTCGGCACCCAGCCTTTCAAACCAGGCCTGCCGCGACTGATGGCGCAGTCCTTCCACGCGCAGTCGCGCCCGCACGCGCTCTGCATCATGCAAGCGCATGCCTCGCAGCAGTGCGCGGAGCGCCGGTGCGTCCAGCGGATGGCGTCCGTCCAGTGCCGTGCAGATGCGCTGCCAATCCGTATCCAATCGTGTTGAGGGATCAGTGCCCGCGGCATCCGAGGAGAACAGCGAAGGCTCTGCAGATGACAACAACGTGCCGTTGCCATCCGTCTCACGCGGCATCGTCGTCATGGCATCCGCGCCTTCGGTCGCATCGCTGTGCTGCCCGGAAGTCGATGCCACGACATCAAGCACGCCCAGCAGCAAGCGCTGCCCGAACTCCTTGCCCTCGCCCACCTGCGGCCGCCAAGTGCCAAAACCACCGCGCCCCAACTGCATCGCCAGCGCAGGCCCCAACTCGCGCTGCAGCCGGCGCAACGCGTCCGCGCCCAGGCTGCCGGCATGCTCCGCCCACAGCACACGGAATCCGGCCACACGCCACCGCTGCCGCAGTTGCCGGACCTGATAGGCCGAGAGGCGTCCCCTTGCCTGCAGCGGCGCCAGCAATTGCGCATCGAGACTGTCGAGACTGTCGGCCAGTTCACGGTGCCTGACCGCGAGCAACGCCTGCAGCCCCTCGCAGGGCGCGATCTGGCTGAGCCGGGCCTCCACGTAGTCGGCCGGCTGCAGCTGCCGCAGCCGGGTCCATAGTGCGGCTCCGGTGCGCCGCGCCAGCCGTGCGAGCCACGCTGACAGCTCGCGCCCCGCCAGCGTGCTTCGTGCCCACGGCAGGTGGCCGTGCTGGAGGTAGTACAGAAAATGCTCGAGCGCGTGGTCGTCTGCAGACAGCACGCCAGCCGGCCGCGTGCGCCCCTGTTCATGCCTGGCACGCCAGAGCGTGTTCCACAGTTGGTGCTCCAGCACCTCAGACCACTGTGCGAAGCTGCCATCCGCCTGCATCGGTCCGGTGTCGATCTCTAGGCTGTCCAACTGCCATACCTCGCCGGGCGGCGAGAGTCGCGAGAACACCCGCTCGATCGTCCGCAGCCCCGGCCCGTTCAGGAATGCGCTGAGCCTCGCCTGGTGCGCGTGCGCGTGTTCACGGTCCGACATACCGCGACTGTTCCACTGCAGGGTTTCGATGGCGTGCCGCATGCCGGCGGCACCTTGCTGGAGAGGCGTCGTCATGTACGTTCCCCATCATGGTGCGCATCTGGGTCGTGGAGTTGTCCGCGCAACGTCGCGGCACACGCGTCGAGATGTCCGGCCAGCCTGCCGCGCTCCGTCGCATCGGCGCCGGCCGGTGCTCGCGCGAGTGCCACGCGGGCGTGGAGCCAAGCTTCGAACGCTTGCTCGAAGCGCGCGAGGCTGGCCGTATCGAGCCACAGCACCCTCGGCGCGATATGCGCCGGACAGCTGCGTGCGATGGTCTCCTCGGCCAGATCGCGAAAGCTGCGGTCAGCGCCGCGTGCGGTCCAGCCAGGCAGGATCACGCTGATCCTGTTCGGGTAGAACTCCGGCAGTGTGTCGGTCTTGTTGACCTTATTGCCCTCTCCAGCGGTCTCGCCCTGCGGCCGCAGGAGGATGTGCTCGACGAGATGCAGCCCCTCGGCCTCGCGCTGCACATGGCAGGCAAACGCATGCAGGTACATGGCGGGGGCAAGCACGCCGTCCGCCCCGCCGCGCACCGCCAGCGGCCACCAGCGGCCTTGCTCGTCCGGCCCCAGCCAGAGCGGGTGCTCTGCGTCAGAAGCCACGCGGCGGTAACGCTCGGCATACGCCGCGCATCGCAGTAACGCGGCAGGAAACGCCTTCAGGTCAAGCCCTGTGTAGTAGTGCCCAAGGCGTGCCGCCACGCGCCCTACGCTTCGATCGTCGTCGTAGTGCGCCTGGATGCGTGCGCGCGACGCGTCCCACATCGTCAGCGCCTCGGCATCGTCGGGCAACCGCGCGCGCAATCCCGGCCCAGCCTGTTCGTCCAGCGCCATACCGTACGCAGCGAGACCACCACCGAGCAGACGACTGTGTGCCTGCGCAAAGCCAAGCAGCAGGCTCACGCGCTCCTGCAACGGCGCCGTGTTTCCCTTGCGGCCGAGCGAGGGCTTGCCGTAATCGAAGCCGCCGGCACGATCGCGCGTGTGGCGCACAACGCGTTGCGCAAGGCGCCGCTTGCAGTCGTACAGGTGCGCCTGCCATTGGTCCGCGTCGTAATAGCAGCCAAAGCCCTGGATGCTGTGCTGGCCCCAGCTCTCGCCGTGCAGTGCCAGCAGCAGGTCGAGCACGCGCGAGCGGCGCTCCAGTACGTTGTCGCTGTTCGTCACTGCGCCCGCTGGCGCCTGCGCGGCATCGAGCGGTGCCCACCAGTAGCTCTGCACGGGTTTCGCTTCGAGGCTGAACAGTTGCCGCAGGTGCAGCGACTGCGCATCGCCATGTGCGATCCACTGCTCAAGCAGCGCAAGGTATGCGCTGAAGCGCGCAGCATCGTCAGCCGGCGCCCGCGGCACGGCATGCATGTCCCGATAGAGCGGCGGCAGGTGATGCCAGATGGAGTAGTACGGCGCATCCGGCAAGTAATGTCCCATTGGCCGGGCCAGCAGGACTTCTGCGGCCCGGTGCACCTGGGTGGCAGCCCGCGGCACATCAGCCGATTGCATTGCCATGCGTTCGTCGGCAAGCCGCGCCAGCAGAGCTGCTTCGTCGATCGGCAGCAGGCTGCCGCGCCGCGTTACCTGCCAGTCGGCCAGCGCATCGTGGCTGTCCGGCCAGCGCAACTGCAGCGCCCAATCCGGGCCATGCCAGGCGAGGCTGTCGGCGGTACCACCAGCAGCATCCTCCGTGGCGAGCAGGTCGAGCCGCAGTGTGCTGATCTCGGCGATGCCGGCAATCTCGCTCAGCTCGCGAGCCAGGTCGCTGAAGTAGAGCTGGCTGGCCGGATCGCGCTGCAGATCGGCGGCATCGATCCAGCCGTAGCGCACAGCCGGCCCCTCGAATTGCCCGGCGGGGTCGAGCGCACGACCCTGCGCATCACGCTGGTCCAGCCGCGCACGCAACGGCTGGCGCGGCGGCGCGCCACTGATTAGTGCAGCACAGCGCTGGACGAGTTCGACCAGAATATCGCCTGCGTCACGCGTGCCATCCACGGACAGATGAACCCGCAGCGCACACCACCGTGGCTGCAGCACCAGCGGCGCCCCAGCCAGGTCTTCACAGAGGTTGCGCTGCGCGCGATAGGCCCGTGCCGCCGCGTCGGCGGCAGCGGCCTCCTGGCCCGCGTGCGCTCGCAGGGCCATGTGCCACCGGCCGTCTGCGCCGGGCATCCGCATGCGCAGATGGCGCACTGTGGGCACGCAATCGAGCAGATAGCGCAACAAGTCTGCCTCCGTACCGGGCCGACACGGCAGCGCTTCCTCTGCGCCGTGCAGTGCGTGGCGCCGGTAGTGGATACGCCCGTCCGCCTCGGTCAGCAGGTCAGCCACATCGGCTTCGGCGCCGAACACAGATTCGGTCAGCGCATAGCAAAGCGCTTCGAGCAGCGTAACGCCGGGGTCGTGGTGGTTGTAGTCGGTCCACAACTCGCCGGAAAGCGCCTGCGCCAGCGCAATGCCGCGTCGGCGCAGGTCGACGAAGCCATGCGCTGGGTCATCGAGCAGCCGCGGGATAGATGCCGACTCGGCCTCGCCAGCCGGGGCGGTGTGCTCAGCAAACGCATCCGCGAGGGACAACCGCCGGTTCATGGCTGCCCCTCACTCATGTGGGGATCGAACCACAACTGCGTCAACTGCGCCTGGATGCGCACGCCGGTACCAAAGTCACAGCCGGTGCGGATTTGCAGGCGATAGCTGGCATTGCGCCCGCTGGTGCCATCCCAGCGCAGCAGCAGGCGGTCGCAGCGCCGGCTGTAGTAGCCGTGCGTGGCCCGGATGCCGCGTTTGCGGTTGAACAGGTTCAGGAGCCCGAGTGTCGGGTTGTAGGTGTTGACTGCGATGGCATGCATCAGCCCAAAACGTCCTTCCCCACGGTGGCCAGCGCCCGCCACGACCTCGAAGGCCTGACAACCTTCCAGCGCGTCCGTCAGGTCCTGCCACTTGCCGTTGGCGAGTAGCGGCACTTCCACTGCACGTGCATGGGCCCCCTGCCGCCCGCTGCTGCGCACTACGCCGGCCACATCCAACGCCACCCGCGGCGACTCGGTGCCGATGCCAACGCGGCGCTCCTGGTCCAGGCATAGCAACGCAGGCGCAGCGCTCCCGGTGTTCGCACCCGATGGCGCGCCAGGCTGCGCTGCATCACTGGGTGGTGTGCGGCCGTGCACCAGCAGCGCATCGCGGGCGCCGCCGAGCTCGAAATGCCAAGCCGGTGTCTCAGGCTCCTGCTCGCGGAAAAAGCTGACCAGCGCATCGTGCCCCTGCGGCGAGTACACCTCGAAGCCATGCTCGACCGTCTTGCGAAAGCCCTCGTCGCTCATGTTGAGCATCGAGTCGATCAGGTCGGCGAAATGGTCCTCATTGGGCAGCGCGCCATCGCGGAAGTAGCGCTTGAGGGATTCTCGGCTCCGGCTCGTCATCTCGTTCCTGCAGCAGGTTTGTCCGGCTGCGGCCGGCCCACAATGAAAGTCCCGCCCACCTCGAGCCGGTCGATGCCAGTCGTCACAGGGGCGAGGATGCGCGAATCGTCCTGCAACTCAAGCAGGTGCTGGCGCGTCGGTAGCACCAGGCTCCACGGCTGTGCCGGCAGCACCATTTCCGATCCCGCACCATTGGCACGCATCGCCGTGTCGTGCAGTGCATAGAACTGCTGGTCGTTGCGAATGATGTGCAGCAGCGATAGCCGCCCGACAGCCGTCACGCTGGGCTGGGCACGTAGAAAGGCCTCCAGCGCGTCGCCGCGTACCCTCCAGTTGAAATCCGCGCCCAGACCCGTGGTGTGCCACGGCGACAGGTACTCGACGAGCGCCTGATTGAGCCGTCGCAGCGTCGCCCCCGGGTGGCTGCCTGTAGCAAGCTGCAGCGAACAGCGCACCTGCACGCGCTCATACGCCGCGTTGCGCACCAGCACGCTTGCGCCCGGCGGCGCGCAGGCCTGGATGTAACGCCGCATGGCGTCAAGCGAAGCGGCATCCAGGCGTGGCCCCTCGGTACTGCTGAACAGTTCCCCCGCGTGCGGATACGGCACGACCACCAGCAGCACGTGGCCCGGCAAGCTGGCAAGCCTCCGGTGCTGCAGGCCGTTGCCGTCACCGAGTGTGGCCTGATGGTGTGCAAAGCACTTGACTTTGTAGACGGCCGGGAAGGCATCAAGCAGCAGGCGTTCGTAGTCCCACGTGGTGATGGCACGCGCTTTGTGGCGCAGCCGTTCGGCGCCGCGCAGGCGCAGCGCCTCGGGCGGGTCGGCGGGGCGGCCACCTTCGGACGGCCCCACCTGCAGCACGCGGCGCAGCCCCGGCACGCTCCGCGCCGGCGCCTGAATCACGCCGGGCGGCAGCGGCTCGCTCATCGCTTCGTTGCCGGCTTCGTTGCCACCAGCCGCTGCCTGCAGGCAGCGCGTGGCACTGATCGCATTTGCGTGCACGCCGTAGAGCCCGGCTAACTGCGCAAAGCCCCAGTCGGCAGACAGGCGCAGCCAGTACGCAGGCTCCGGAAGCGCGCCGCGTTCGGTGCGCATGCCGGCCGGCAGATTCAGTTGCACGATGCCCGAGCGCAGCAGCCCCTGCGTGCTGTCGGCCAGTTGCTGGTGCGGCTCCAATTGCCGCCAGCCGTCTTCACGCCAGACGGACCAATGCAGCACCGGCGGCGCGTCGATCCAGCGCTCAGCAGCCTCTTCCTTTCGCAGGTGGAAGAACAGGTTCAGCGCGCCCTGTGGATCGCCGCCGGACAGGCCGATATACAGACAGCCATCGTTCGGATGGCGCGGCAGCAGCGTCGGGTGCTGGCCGACACGATTGCGCTGCACCGGCAACACACCGAACGCATTCAGGTGATACACACCCTGGCGCAGGCCGTCGGCGCCGGACGCGCCGTCGCCCGTCAGCAACAGATCCTGAGTGGCCTGGTAGTTCACCGTCAGGCTTTCCAGCGTCGGGGTATAGGGCTCGCGCGGCAAAGCACCGGCACGCTTGAGCCGCGCGTTGCGGGTCAGCGCGGCGGCAAGCAGCGTCGGATACGCTGCGTGGCCAAAGGCGCCTTCCGGCTCGGCCAGGTCGAAACGGAAGAATCCGTTGCGCGTGCTCAGTCCAAACACGAAAGGCCGACCGGACGGGCGCGGCGGCGTTGCGCGATGCAGGCGGCGCAGTTCCGTCGCCGGAAACCGCAGGCGCTGGCCGGCCGCAATATGCATGTCGTTGTCCGTGCCCGCGAACAGCGGCAAAGGCTCGCCCTCGCCCGCCTGCCATTGACCATCCACCAGCACCTGGGCGCGCAACCGGAATGCGCCTGTGTGCCAGTCACCCGGGTAGCCCGCGTAGTGCGTCGTGAAACCGCCGGGCCGCGTCGGCAGGCCAGCCCAACGCAGGCGCGCCTGCAGCGCTGTCAGCGGCTTGCAGGCCAACTCCGGGCTGCCGAGGATCAGGTAGCTTCCCGTTGACGGCATCGGGCCGAACGGTTGGAACGGCCGGGACGGATCAAGACGGCCAAGCTGGTTGTAGAGCACCACGTCGCGCAGGTCATGCACGAAAACCGAGAGATTGATCTCCAGCAGTGGGTACTGCTGCAGCATGCTGTAGGCATACATGCGCGTCTGCGTCCGCAGCCCCAACTGCAGCACGGCCTGCGCGGGCCATTGCGCGCCGTGCACCGCGGCGTCGCACGGCACCACGGCGGGCTCTTCCGGCCCCAGCCTCACGACCAACTCGATGCCGCCGCCGCGCGGTGATGTGCCGCCGGCTGGCGACCGCCGGCATATGAACACCTTGTCGACCGTCAGCCAACCCTCCTGCGTGCTAAGCCGCGCCTCCCACACACCCGCGAAGACACGCCCGAAGATCAACGCACGATCCGGCAGCGCCGCCGCCTCGTCATGATTGCGTGGCGGATAGATCAGTACCAGCGGGTCGTCGATCTCGACCCGGCGGCCGGCGCCTTGTCCGGGCAATGTGGCCGCATGCGCGCGCAGCGCAGCAATATCCACCGCGCGCAGTGCTTCCTCGCCCGCCACCAACCAAACCGCGAACAGGCGACCCAGGCGTTCAGCAAACACAGCGGCGTTGTCGCAGGCAAGGCAGGCCGCCAGCAGGAAGCTCAACTGCACATCGGCCTCGAACTCGGGGGAACGCTGCCATGCGGCCTGCGCCAGCGCAGCGGCATCGGGCGCCGACGCAACCGACCCTGAGCGCGGGCGCGGCGGGAAGTGCTGCGCTTCGAATGCCGCGTAGCGCGCATAGACCTGCGCCAGCCACTCCGGCGTGCGCGCACTGGCTGGCGCACGCAGCGCGTTCTGCAGCCAGCCATCGTCGTCGGATGGGTGCGCGAACTGCATGCGGATGCGCACCTCGCGCCGCCCCTCCTTCAGCCGCAGCAGCGGTGAGGCCAGCGCGATGCCAAGTTGGGCATCCTGCGCATGCGAGGCCGATCCGCGCGCGCGGCCACCAAGCAGCGGCCACCATGCGGGGCGCGCCGCATAGGCGGCTTCCGGCGCTTGCAGCGGCAGCTTCTCGACCTTCACGCTTGTCGCGTACTCAAACTCGCGCTCGGGCGAGATCAGCGGATTGCGCTCCACGCGCAGCGTATAGAGCGCCGCCACGCGCGTGTCGGTCACTTCCAGCGGGCCGTCCGCCGCAAACGCGATCGGACGGCCTGCGACATCCTTACCGCCGACAAACTGCGTGCCCGTCTCGATCTGCACCGCCCCGTCAAAGCGCGGCTCACGCTCCAGCAGAAGGAACACGCGATCGGGCGATGCGGCGCGCGGCTGCAGCCGCAGCACATCACGATAGTAGAAGTCGATCAGCCGCTCGGGAAAGCGGTTGAGCGGCGCACGACTGTACTGGACCAGCGCATGCGCCGCCAGCAACAGACCCATCGCCGGATCATGACGACCGCTTTTCAGACTCTCGTCGAGCGCCGCCCTCGCCAGCGGCTGCAGCTTCTCGATCGCCAACGTCAGCGCAAGCCAGCTGCGCCGCAACCATTGGCGGCGCACTGGCGCGTTGCCGAGCGGCAAATCCTGCGTGCCGGCCGCTTGCGGTGTGTACCGGGCCCAGGCTGGATGCAGCGTACCGCCGCCATGGCCGAACGCGCGTACACCGGGTGCAAGCATCCCTGCCAGCCCTTGCTCCAGTTGCGTGAGCAACGCCTGGCCCAACGCGCGCGCAGCCTCCGGCCCCGCGTCGCTCAGTTGCTGGCACCACCCGTCAAAACTGCGCACGAGCCGCCAGACCCGTTGCCACAGCGCGGCCTCACCTTCGCGCTCGAGCGCGGCGAGAAACTCCTGCTGCAGCCGTTCCAGCGGAAACGCGGCAAGCTCGGCCAGCACGATGGCCTCGTCGCGACGCAGCACGTTGTCCCAGTGGCCGCCTGTGCCCTGCTCACCGCCTTCGCTGAAGCGCAGGTCGCCCGCCTGCGCCAGTGTCAGCGCCAACCGCTGCGCAAGACTCAGTTCGTCCGGCAGCACATAGCCGGGCCGCAGTGCATCGGCCAACCGCTGGTCTTGTCGCGTACCGTATCCCATGCCGCCCCGTTTGCTCAGTAGCCGTCAACCGGCTGGGTGGCCTGGTCGAGGTAGAGGGGATAGACGAGGTTGTGGCGCGTATTGGTGGTCCGCACGATGTAGTCGATCCGGATGTCGAGACGGCCCTCAAGGGGATCAATCAACGCCGTGTCGATACGCTCGACCAGGATGCGCGGCTCGAAAAACAAGATCGCCTTGCGGATCATCTCCTTGAGTTCAGTCACCGTGCTCTCGGAGAGCGTATCGAACACGACACGGCGCAGGGGACATCCGTAGGCCGGCAACATCACGCGCTCGCCGGGGTTGGTGCCAAACAGGATGCGTAGGCTCTCTTCGATGTCTTCCACGCCGGCCACCATGCCGGTCTGCCCACTGCGCGGGTCGAAGCGCAGCGGAAACTGCCAGCCGCGGCCAAGGAACGGGCTGGAACGCATCGTCATCCCCCGATCAATACCGTGGGCAGGCCCATGACCACGCTACCGCCGTGCGCGGTGGCATCGCCCACGCGTGCGGCTGGTCGACCACCGATCAGCACCGTGCTGGAGCCCTGCACGATCACGTCGGGCGGCCCGACGCAGACCGCGTTATCACCGACCACGGCTGCGGGCAGGCTGCCAATCAGCACGGTAGGCACGCCGGGGCCCACCACCGGACCACCAACGTGCGGCACAGGCGGCAACCCTGGTGTCTGCATCGGGCACGTGTGCATGTCAGTCAAGCGCGCAGCGGGGGGCATCGAATGGCACTCCTAGTTGATCTAGTTGATCATGACCACACCGCCCCGGACCGTCGTCTGCCCGGACGCAGACAGCTCGGCAGTGGCGGCACCCTTGCCGGTAAAGCCGGCCTGGGCCTCGCAGCCAATGTTGATGGCGCTGGCCTTGATGTCGACCTGCGCAGAGATTTCGATCGACGCCGCGGCCTTGAGCTGGATGTTTCCCTTCGCGTTGGCCGTGATGTCGTAGGGGCTGTCGAGTGCGATGCCGCTGCCCGACAACTTCATGCTGTTGCCGTTCTGGTCCTGGACGAGGATCGACTTGTCTTTGTCGTCGAGCACCACCTTGTTGTTGCCGGGTGTGGTGATGGTCACGATCTTGTCTTTCTCGTTGAACTCGATCTTGTGTTGTGCCCGCGTGACAATCGCCTTGGTGTCGTTCTCCGCCGCAATCGCGTAAGGCGGTGTGTGCCCGGCGCTATAGAGCGAGCCAAGCACGACCGGGTGGCTGGGATCGTCGTTCAGGTAGCCAACGATGACCTCATCGCCCACTTCGGGAAGGAAGAACATGCCGAAGGTATTGGACGCGTAGCCCTGCACGAGCCGTGCCCAGAGGCCCTCGGTCTGCGCCTGCATCACCGGCAGTGCCACCTGGATACGCTGCGCGTTCTGTGGATCGCCGTCGAGCTTCTTCACAACGCCGATCTGCAGCCCGCCCACGCCGGGCAGAAGACCAGACGCCAGCGGTGCCGCCACGTCGTCGCGCATCATGTGCCAGCGCGGGTCCAGCCCGAATTCGACATCGGCAAACCACTGGCCGCCGGCCATCGTATGCTCAACGGCGCTGACGAACACGTTGCCCTGAAAACGTAAGCCCACCCCGCTGGCCGCAACCAGCGCGCCCGGCACCACAAGGGCGTTGCCCTGGCAGCGCAACCGGCCGCGAATGCGTGCCAGCGTCGCTTTCAACTGCAAGGCCTTTGCCCAGGTGGTCAACGTGGACTGTTCCTGCGTGGTGGCCGTCTGCAACCGCATTACATCTGGGCCTGCCACAGCCGCCAGCGCCGCCGGCTTCAGGTTGCCTTGCGCATTGAGCGTGCCCGGCGCCGCAGCCTCACCCACCACAACCTGCTGCTGTGCGGGATCCCACGCCACGGCCTGCGCCGACTTGAACTGCTGGCGCGCGTCGATCTCTGCGTCGAATTCGTACAGATTGCTGCCCCAGGTGACCGTCACCACGGCATCGCCATCCGCCGTTGGCGATTGCACGTTCACGGTGCCCGCATCCACATTGACGAGCATGCCGTTGACCTCGGCGCGCGCGAGCAGGAAATCCCAATCGCTGCAGTAGTACTGCACAAGCTCGTCGTGCTGCTGCGTCGTGCTCGCCACGTTTGCCGTCAGCCCATGCGTGCCAATCAGCGCCGACAGGATGTCGCTGTCCTTCTGCTGGACGTAGTTGGCGTTGTTGCGGCCGATGGTCATCCGGGTGGTCTTGTCGCGGCACTCAACGACGAGGCGCGATTCATTCTGCCCCTCGATCCTGATGCCGTAGCGCACGACGATGCCGCTGAAGAGCTGCGCCGAATCGCTGCCAAAGCCGGCCGAGATGGTGACAACAGCGCCTGGCTCAAAGGCCGACGTGTCCGCATACTCAAACTTGCCGGTGGTCATGTCGCCGTCCTGGATCACCAGTTCGGCCCACGGAATGCGGTTGAAGGCCCGGCGCACGGTCACCGTCATCAGCGGCAGGTTCTTCAGGACTTTGCCGTTGCTGTTGACGGTGACGTTCAGTACGCCATCGGTGTCGACCGTTGGTGACGTTGCCATGGGCTACTCCAGCGGCGGAAAGTGCAACACCATGCCCGGCGGCAACGCGCGGAAGTGGCGCAAGCCGTTGAAGCGCGCGACCTCGGCGTAATAGCGGCCGTCACCGTAGATCTGCTCGCAGAGCAGCGGCAGCGTGTCGCCGGCGCGCACCGTCACGACGTGGCTCAGGTCGGGCGAGCTGGCGTCCGCCTCCAGCTGGGCCTCCTTGCTGCTCCGGTACGAATCAAAGGCGAGCGCAGCGGTGGCGCGCAACGGAATGCCGCTCGGGCGGAACAGCGTGTAGTCGGTTGTGAAGCTCGTCAGGCGTCCAGTGAAGATGAGCTGACCCCAGAGGATCTGCACGATGCTCGGTTGGTGCGATACGCCCTTGTACTCGTAGATGACCTTGGCCAACGACGCCAACTGCTCCTCCACCTCCTGCTGTGGCACACCGGTCGGGCGCGGGATCACACCCGTGCCGTCGAATATGGCCGAGAAGGACAGCTTGCCCGGCTGCATGTGGCTGTACTGGCGGCCCGAGCCGGTGTCACCCAGTGGCTTCTCCTGCGTGAAGCACGTGCTGCGCTCATGCTTGAACTGCGACGGGTTGATCTGCAACGAGATCGACTTACCAGGAACGGGCGAAATGCGCCCTTTCTCGTCCTGGCAGGCAGATATCTTCAGGGGCGTGAGGTCGGCGCCAGACAGCGGCATCTAGCGCTCCCGAAGCCGATCGAGCTGCGCGTGCAGTTGCCGCAGCTGCGCGCGCTGCGCACGGTGGCCGGCGGCCGCCTTCTCGTCGTCAACGCAGCAAGACTCCTGTTTCGGCGTTTGCTGGTCCTTGCTCTGGGCCCCGTCCAACTCCGAGCGGATCACCATCTGGCGGACTTCGATCGTCATCGCTCACAGCTCCCGGACGCAGTTGAGATAGGCCATCTCGATCGTCTCGATTACCACGTTGTTCTTCGTCGCGTTGAACTCGTCGACGCCCCAGCGCACCGGATACGCCGACTGGAACGTCCAGCCACGGATCTTGTCGCCCTCCTCATCCAGCAGATAGACGCTCACGTCCATCGGCGTGACCGGCTGGGCCAGCCCGCCGCTCATCACGGCCTTGCACCAGCGCATCAGTGGCGATCGGATGTCGGCCACGCCGCGTTTGAGCACCAGCTTCTCCTGGCGGACGCCCTTGGGCAGCTTGTAGATGAAGCGATTCTCGCCACCGCACTGCACGTCTTCGGTCTCCATGACCTGGTCCATGCCGGAGACCTCCTGAAACGAGGCATCCACACCGGTGGCGATGTTGCTGAACCCGACCACGAACGAGAACGACACCGGCATGAAGTCGGTACTGCTGCCGGTGCCATAGTGCGTCGATTTCCGCATGCGTGCGAACCCGCGGCGGGGCCTCAGCTGTTGGCGATCGTCAGGCCTTCGTGGGCGATCTCGATGGTCTCGACCGCCACTTCGTTGCCCTGCGCCTTCAGGTCCGTACCGGTGATCTTGGCCGGCCACGCATTGGCGAGCGTCCAGACCATCGTTGGGCTACCCGACTCATCAAGCAGGCTGATGGTGATCGGCACGCGCTTGATCGTGTTCATCTTGATCTGGTTGAACCAGTCCCAGAACTTGTTGTCGGCCTTGAACACGCCCTTCTTCATGGTCACGTTGCCGTACTTCTTGAGCCCGGGCATCTTGACGGTGGAAAACACCGGGTTGTCGCCGCTGCGGTACTCGATTTGCTGCGCCTCCACGTCCAGTCCCGAAACCTCCTCGAACGACATCACCGTGGAGTCCCACTTCACCTGGAAGTGGAACTTGGGAATGGGCCATACATTCTTCGACTGTGCCGAACCATCGTCTGCCATGACGATCTCCTTGTTTACGCAATCAGGTTATCGGGCCGGGAACGCTGCCCCATCAGGACTTCTGCATCTGTTGCTGGAACGTGATCTCGATGAACTCGGCCGGCCGAACCATCGCCACCAGCACGGTCACGCGCAAGATGCCCTCGAGGATGTCATCGGGCGTCATCGTCTCGCCAAGCCCGACGTGCACGCTAAATGCGTCGTCCGGCACCGCACCGGCCAGGCCGCCGCGCTTCCAGATGCTGGTGAGGAAGTTCTGGATCATGCTTTTGATCGTGACCCACGTATTGGCAACGTTGGGCTCGAACACCAGCGCCTTGGCGGCAAGGCGGCACGATTCTTCGATCATGATCATCGTGCGGCGTACGTTGATATAGCGCCAGTCAAGGCTGTTGCCGTCCAGCGTGCGCGCACCCCAGACCAGAACGCCTTCACCGATAAAGCTGCGGATCGCGTTGATCGACTTGCCCTGCGTCGTCACGTTCAGGTCTTCCTGATCCGCCGCTGAGATGCTGACGGACGGCGAGACCACGCCAGCGAGGCTCACGTTGGCCGGCGCCTTCCAGACGCCGCGCGAGTTGTCGACCATCGTGTAGATGCCGGCCATCGCCGCGCTGGGCGGCAGCAGGTTCAGTTGGTACTTGATCTCGCCCAGCACCGTATTGAACAGCGGGCTGATCGACACCAGCGTCTTGTTCAGCAGCGCCTTGTTGCTGAGGATGGCGTCCTTTGACAGCGGCTGACCGTCCTTGTCCTTGACTGTGGTCCAGTCCTTCGCAATATCGGCGACAGCACCAAAGGTGTCCTTCGTCTTCTGCGGTGCATCGTCCGGCAGCGTATCGGGCAGATCGAGGTCTGCGCGCAGCAGCGGCATCAGCACATCGGTGTTGGCGATGTTCTCGTAGCTGATGTCCTTGTCGCCAACCACGGTGGTGTTAAGCCACGGGTAATAGGCCGACGCGAAGTCGAGATAGTTGATGCCGAGCGCGTTGCGGAAGTTGACTATGGGATCGCCGCCCGGGTCGTTGCGCGGCTTGTCGCCGCCCCAGATGTCGAGAATCGAAACGCGGTTGCGCATCTTGTCACCACAGTGCGCGAGCATTTCCTGCTGCAGGTCGTTACAAACCTCGGCCTTGAACTTCACCGCCTCCGGTACCACCAGCATCGTCGGCTCCTGCTCCTTGAGCAGCTCTCCGATGCCGTCCTTGAACTTCTGGACATCCAGGTCATCGGTGTAGCTGCCGACCGAGACGATGTAGCACGGCCCGCCGCCGTTCTGGAAGAAGTGGCGCAACGCCGAGTACAGCAGGTAGCCCCCGCCGTCCTTGCCGTCCGGCATTTGCAGCACGTAGTCCTTGCCTGCCACACGAAACGCGGCAATCGCCGACGGATCGGTCTTCTCCGCGATATTGAAACGCGGAAACGGCGCATAGCCGAAGTACTGGTGGTATTCGGCCATCGAACTGATGCGCCATGGCTTCATGGCGAGCGGCTTGTTGCGGTTGTCCGCGATCTCCGTATGGCCGATAAAAGCAGGCACTGCCGTCGCCACCTCCACCACGGAGTTGGGGAAGGCATTCTTCTCCACGATATAGACGCCTGGCGTCTTCATTGCACCCATTGCAAGCTCCCGATGAAATGGTTACCGACTGACAAAGATCTCCGATACATCGCACGGCGCACCGTCAACGACTTCACGTCGTAGTCCGTCAGGCGCTGCCATTGGCATGCGTGTCATCAGCACGCGCTCGGCGTTGCCCGTTCCGCGGCGCAACTGGAACCGGTGTGGCGGACGCTCCTGCAGCGCAATCGGCGCGAGCGAGCGGATCGTGATCGCTTCGCGTCCGTCCGGCAGCGTCTCGCGCGCCGGCTCGCCAAACGCGACGGCGTCGCCCAGATCGACAAGGCGTACGTCGTCCGCCCAGTCGCCGAGCAGAAGGTATTTCCAAGTCGTGGCACGTACCGGCAACTCCAGCGTCCAGGATTCGGCGGTCGCCCCTATCCACGCCGCAAGACTGTCGCAGCCCGACGGCGCGAGCGGCAGTTGCAACCGCGCCAGCACGCCGGCCCTGCCGCCCGCCTCGCTCGCCGCGTCTTGGCGCAACTGGCCCACCTGCTCGGGCGACGGCCGGAACGTGCCACCGGCGGCGAGCATGCGCACATCCGTGTAGCAAGCCCACTGCGGATCGGACGAATGCAGCGCCAGCGCCAGGCCATCAGTCAGCCAAGCATCGCGTTCGCTCCACAGGCCCGCCAACTGGCGCTCCGGCGCGAGCATGACGGCATGACGCGCATCGCCACGCAGATGCAAGTCAAAGCGGGCCATCAGCGCCGCTGCGGCCGGCTCCGCCCGCAGATGCAGCGCATCGGGCCAGCCCGGCGCGAAGTACGGATGACGCACGGTCAGGCTTGCAAGCGTGCGGTATCCAGGCATCGTCTCGCGGGTGGTACCGGGTTGGCTGGCCGCTGTCATCGCACCGCCCTCTGGGCATCGATATTGGGCTGGCTGACCAGCGTTTCCCGGCGGCTCGGCGCGTCGTCACCCAGGCAGACCAGCCGCACCCGGTACAACACCGATGGCAAGTAACGGCCGCCATGAATGCTCCACAAACTGTGCATCTCGCTATTGCTCAGGTTCTCGATGTTCAGGACCAGCCGATCGATGCGCGGGTCCAGGCCCGGCGAGTTCTGATGGTCGAATACCGGCCGCGCCTGGAAGTACGCGATGGCATCGGACAGAAAACGCAGTGCTTCGGGATAGCTCTGCCCGCTGAAGGTCGCCGCGCAGATCACCAGCAAGTTCAGGAACAGCGGCTCTGCGCCGCGCAGTTGCGTGCGTTGCTCGCTGCCGCCCCCGCCCGTGCGATGCGCCGCGGTGTCGCGCTCAACACCGCTGATGAACAACACCAGCTTGTTGCTCGCCGATGTCACCACGCCACCGCCGGGTTCTTGCAGGTTCGAGACCACGACCAGGTCTTCGGCCAGCACGAGACGCCGTCGCAAATGCTGGTTCAACTGCATCGCGAGATGGCCAAGGGCACTGTCAATCACGGTTGGTTGGCGAGTTGTCGCGGCTATGTTGCCGGGCACCGGCGTCCGTCGCGGACCGCCGTCAGCCGCAGCGCTTCGGGAATCGTTCGCCCGATATTGATGGGGCACCCGGCGACGAGCCATCGGTAGATTGCTGAAGTGCGATGCTGAAATCCTTAGGACATCGGTAACGTGTCTTGGCACACGTCGTCCGCCGTCAACAAAGCGCAGCTAGCCCACATGGTGAAAGACGCCAATGGAAGAAAACGCCAACGAGAACGGCGACTCGCGCAACGGCAAGAAGTGATGTGTTCGTGGGCCAACCATCCAGATGCACGCAACGCATTGGCAGGGCCGGGGTGACTCGGCACTGTTCAGCGCGGGTTGATCGGGAGCAATCTGGCCCTGTTGCTTGGTGGCAGGTCAGCCAGCCTGCTCTGCACCGGAGAGCGCAACTGCGAGCAATGGCGAGCATGGCCACCTTGTTGCTCTTGGGCATCGCCTTGCTCATGAACGCGGGGATGTACCCATCCCGCAGTTCAACATTGAACTCCGGCAACCGCGCAGCATTAACAACCGCTTCGGCAGTTTGATTTAGGTCATCTGACGCGTCCAACCCATGCCCTGATTCCGGCAGCCAGACGCAAGAGAACCGGTGCGATTTACATCGCGTACCGGTATATCATCCGGGGCGTTGCTTCTACGGAAAATCTGCTGCAACAAGCGGCATCCAAGCTAAAAAGGGTTTCCGGTATAGGGCACGTCATTTGTTATCAAAACAAAATAAAACAATACGCGCGAGTCAGGTCCATGAATACCAACCATAAACCTTCGGCACCGTTGCCCGAAGAGGAACACCATCCCGCCATCGTCCGCGTGGCTGACGCCACGATTCGCGATGCCAACACGCTGCTGCACTCCAGCGGCGGCATGGTCTTTGGCCGCGGCATGGTCGGCACCGTGCTGGCATTGGTGCTGGGCTTCCTCTGCCTGCTGGGCGTGCTGGCATTTCACTTTCCGCAGTACCTGACAACGCCAGAGCTGCGACGCTCGTACTCCGTGGATGTGATCCGGCAGATCCTGTTTTTCTCGCTGCTGATTTCCGGCGGCTTGTCGCTGGCGAATATCGTGCTGGATAACCGCCGCCGCCTGAACTGCCTGGCGTTTGTGTTCGTGGTGATCGCGGTGGCATTGGGCGGCTCACGCGTGCCGGTGGGCGATTTTCCGGACCACACGCCGTATATCGGCATGGACTGGTTCATTCTCGACCTGCTTGGCTCCACGGCCATCTTCGTGCTGCTCGAAAAGCTGTTCCCACTCTATAAGAAGCAGCCGGTGTTCCGCGCCGAGTGGCAGACCGACATGGCGCACTTCGCGGTCAACCACTTCATTGTGGGCCTGGTGCTGCTGGTGGTGAACTTCCTGATCCACCGCGTGTTCGGGTGGATGGTTCACGCAGAATTCCAGCAGATGGTGCAGCACATCTGGTTCATTCCGCAGTTGCTGCTGTGCATGCTGGTGGCCGACCTGATGGAGTACGTCACGCACCGCGCGTATCACGAGGTGCCGTTCCTGTGGCGCTTCCATGCCGTGCATCACAGCGTGAAGACGATGGATTGGCTGGCCGGCTCGCGCCAGCACATTCTTGAGTTGATCGTTACGCGTGTGGCCGTGCTCGGGCCGCTGTTCGTGCTGGGCTTTGACAAGGCGGTGGTCGATGTCTACATCATCATCGTGGGCTTCCAGGCGGTGTTCAACCACGCCAACGTGCACCTGCCGTGGGGGCCGTTGAAATACATCTTCGTGACGCCAGATTTTCACCACTGGCACCACTCGTCGGAAGACGAAGCCATCGACAAGAACTACGCTGCGCACTTCGCGTTCATCGACTACCTGTTCGGCACGGCGGTGAAATCGAAGAAGGCATTTCCGGAAAAATACGGCGTGGTGGGTGACTACATGCCTGACGGCTTCATCAACCAGCAGCGTTTTCCGTTCCAGCGTCAGAAGGGTTGAGCCGAAGACGCCTCATCATCATGCCAATCCACCCCGCTGCGTTGCACCTCATCCGTCGGCTCGGCCTCGAACCGCACCCGGAAGGCGGCTTCTACCGCGAGACCTATCGCAGCGAGGAACGCATCCAACGCGGCCGCATTGATGGTCAGACCGTCGAACGTGCGGCTGCCACCGCGATCTACTACCTGCTGGCAGATGATGCCTATTCGGCCTGGCATCGGATCCAGTCGGACGAGCTCTGGCATTTCCATACGGGCGATGCATTAGACGTGCATGTGTTGGAAGACGACGGTACGGTGCGCACGCATCGCCTGGGCCAAGTGGCCGAGGACGAGATGGCGGTGTACCAGGCGGTGGTGCCGGCGGGCCGGTGGTTTGCTGCCGAGCGGGTGGCCGGTGCGCACGGTTACGCGCTGGTTGGCTGCACGGTCGCGCCGGGTTTCGAGTTCAGTGAATTCGAATTGGCCGAGGGCGGTGTGCTGCTGGCAAGTCATTCGGCACATGGAGATCTAATCCGAAGGCTGCTACCCAAGCCTGCGGTGCGCTAGTCAGCACCACACCACACTCTCATAGCCAACCGTGCGACGGTAAACGCTCATGCCGCGCCAGGTGCTGTACTCCATGTACGCGCATGTCAGGACGACGATCCAGTTGGCGGCTGTGGTGGCTGCGGTGGACATATCCCCTCCCATCTCTGCCGTGCTCCGATAGCTGTCTTATCGGCACGGATTCAGCTTATGAGAGGGCAGCGCAAAGCCATTGTGCGAGCAATGATGGTTCTTGCCGCCTATTCTCAGGGGGATCTTTCGCGTCACGTCGCCGCTATGTGATGCACGATTGACGAGCCCTACGCCACTCGCCTCAGGGCGCGGAACACATCGGGCTCCCACAGGCGCATTGCCAGCAACAACGCCGTACCGCGCTTTTCGGCAAGCGGTGCATCGGCAGCCTCGTCATGCAAGGTGGCGGGCTTGGCGCGCAACCTGCGCAGCTCGGCCGGCAACTGCGCATACCCCGCCTTGGTCAGCATGCCATGGCTGAAATCCAGAGTCTCTTCCGCGCCGTCGAAGCGGCTTTCCATGAAGTCCGGCATGCCCCGTTACAGCCTGTGGGGAAACGGACGGACACCGTGCTGGTAGCCCGGCAGCCTGCGTGGCAGGTCGAACACATCTACGACTACTGAGACGCAATCCTGACCAATAAGCGCAGGGTTCATGCACCGCGGCACCCAAACTGATCTACGCTGGCGGTCTGCCTCCATCCATTGCCTCTTGGGAGAAGAACATCATGGCAACCGTCGGCTTCATCGGTCTGGGCATCATGGGCGCGCACATGGCCCGCAACCTGCTCAAGGGTGGCCACACCCTCGTAGTCAGCGGCAAGCACTCCGTGCCTGACGACCTGCGTGCGCAGGCGAAGGTCGTCGCCAATTCCGCCGCTGTGGCACACGCGGCGGATATCGTCATCACCATGGTGCCGGACACGTCAGACGTGGCGAACGTGCTGTTCGGTGAAGACGGCATCGCCCAAGGTCTTGCCGACGGCAAGCTGTTCATCGACATGAGTTCGATCTCGCCCCTCGAAACGCAGGCGTTTGCCAAGCGCGTCGAAGCACTGGGGGCCGACTACCTGGACGCGCCAGTCTCGGGCGGTGAAGTTGGTGCACGCGATGCCACGCTCACCATCATGGTCGGCGGCAAGGAAGCCACGTTCGAACGCGCCAAGCCGCTGTTTGCGTTGATGGGCAAGAACATCACGCACGTGGGTGCGTCGGGTGCCGGGCAAACGTGCAAGGTTGCCAACCAGATCATCGTTGCGTTGACCATCGAGGCGGTAGGCGAAGCGCTGCTGTTTGCCTCCAAGGCTGGAGCAGATCCGGCGCGCGTGCGCGAGGCGCTGATGGGCGGTTTTGCCTCATCACGCATTCTGGAGGTGCATGGCGAGCGCATGATCAAGCGCACATTCGACCCGGGCTTCCGTATCGAGCTGCACCAGAAAGACTTGAACCTGGCGCTTGAAGGTGCGCGCAAGCTCGGCATTGCCTTGCCAAACACGGCCAGCACGCAGCAGCTCTTCAGCGTATGCGCGGCCAATGGCGGCAAGGCGTGGGATCACTCGGCAATGGTAAAGGCGCTTGAGCTGATGGCAGACCACACCGTCGCCTGACCGCACGCAAAGCAACACGGCGCTGCGAGTCTGCCCGCAGCGCCACGTTCGGTCACAACATCAGAACATCAGAACGAGTGATGCACCCCGGTGCTGACAACGATCTGGCTGCGGTTGGCCGACACGCCCACGCCGTTGATCGCCGCCGATTGGGCGTCACCTGAGGCGCGCTGATACGTGCCCTGCAGGTACACCTGCGTGCGCTTGGAAAACGCATACACATTGCCCACGCTGAACTGGTTCCAGCGCGCGCTTTCGTACTTGCTGAAGGTGTAACCCACGTTGAGCGTGTTGGCGGCGCTGTAGTGCCACGCGGTGCCCAGATCGAAGTTCTGCGAGCGGGCATTAGCGCCACCCAGCGTAATGCGCGTCTGCGTGTAAACCGCATTGATCTGCACCGGCAGGTTGCTGAACTGGTACAGCGTGCCCGCACCGAACGACTTGACCGAGCTCATCGGCGTCATCACGCCCGGCACCAGCGTTGTACCCAGCGTGTTGGTAATCCCCAGGCGACCGGCAATGTCCAGCGTGCGGTCGTTCGACGCGGTGTAGGCCGCTGCCGCACGGAAGCCACCATTGCTGTAGTACGCGCCCAGGCTGTAGCTGCGGCTCTTCGACGGCGAACCCGGCACCTCCCCAAAACCGTACATGCCGCCCAGTTGCAGCCCGCCGAAGATGGGCGAGACATAGCGCACGGCGTTGTCGATCTGGAACTGGTTGGCCAGGTTGTCGAAGTTGCCCGGGTGGAACAGGTAGAAGTTGGTGAGCTGGAAGCCGTTGCTCAGGCGGCCGAGGTAGTCAAACATGAAATCCGCCTGATGGCCGAGCTGGATGTTGCCCAGGCGCTCGTTCGACAGACCAACCCATGCGGCGCGATTGAACAGCTTGCCAGCCACTACGCTGTTGCCGGTGTCACCGAGAAAACCCGATTCCAACTGGAAGATGGCCTGCGTGCCGCCGCCAAGATCTTCCGAGCCACGCAGGCCGAAGCGATCCGGCTGCATCGTACCCGGGTCCATACGCAGGGCCGAGCCGCTGGTCGCGCCGCTCTTCAGGTTGTTGATGTACGCCACGCCTTGGTCAAGGCTGCCATACAGCGTTACGTTGCTCTGCGCGGCTGCGGTACCTGCCAGGCCCATCGCCGCCCCAACGCCCACCATCGTGCACAGTGTCTTCCTCATTCTTGCTTCCTCCGTTGGCCAGGGTGTCGGGCCCTGCCGGTTGTTATCGCCTGCCTGGTGGCAGGCTGTTATTAATCGTTCCACCTATGAAACGACGTTTAAGAAATTGACAACGCAAAAAAAAGAGAGCGCGCGGCTGGTCAGGCCGGCGCTCAACGGCTTAAAGATCAACCACCAGCCGCTTGCCCTTGCAGCCGGATACGCAAACCATCATGGTCTGGTTGGAGGCACGCTCGCTCTTGGAGAGCACGCTGTCGCGATGCTCGGGTTCGCCCTCCAGCACGCGGGTCTCGCAGGAGCCGCACACGCCTTCCTTGCAGCTGTACTCGACCTCTACGCCCACTTCCAGCAGCGCGTCGAGCAGCGACTTGCCGGCGGGCACGCACAGCTCCGAGCCGGTGCGCGCGAGCTTGACCGTGTACTCACCCTCCTGCACCGACGACACTTCCGCATCCGCGGCAAAGCGTTCGATGTGGACATTGGTGTAGCCCAGCGCTTCGCATGCGGCCTCGAAAGCGCGCAGCATCGGGCCGGGTCCGCAGCAGTAGAAATGCGTATCCGCCGGATGCCCTGCGAGCAGCGCCTTCAAATCAGGCGGGCCGCCTGCATCTGCGTCGAAGTGAAAGCGCACGGCATCGCCATGGGCCGCCAGTTCATCGGCGAAGGCCGCTTCTGTGCGTGAGCGCGCGCAGTAGAGCATCGAGAATGTCTTGCCACGCTCTGCCAGCCGACGCGCCATGCACACGATGGGCGTCACGCCAATGCCACCGGCCACCAGCACCGTGCGCGGCGCGGCTTCATCCAATGCGAAGTTGTTGCGCGGGCCTCCGATCTTGAGCATCGAGCCCACACGCAGTTGCTCATGCACGTAGCGCGAGCCGCCGCGGCTATTGCGATCGAGCAGCACGCCAACCACGTAGCGGTCACGCACCTCCGGCGCACCGCATAGCGAGTAGCTGCGCACCAGACCATTGCCCAGGTGCAGGTCGATATGCGCGCCCGGTGCATATTCGGGCAGCGTCTTGCCGTCCACATCGCGCAGCTCCACGCTCACGATGCCCTGGGCTTCGTAGCGCATGGCGTGCACGCGCAGGTTGAGGGGGGGATTCGTACTCATGGCACTTCTCTCTGCAACGTTTCAGCGCTTTTCCGTGAGGAACTTGCCTTCCGGGCCAACGACGTTCTTCTGGCGGCGCGTGTTGCCGTCAATGCCACCGTCGATGGCCCATTCAGCAAACACAGTCGGGCCGGGTTCGAAATCGCGCGGCTGCCAATCGCCGTCGAGTTGGTCTTCATCGGCGTAGTACTCGATCAGGCCGCCGGCGGGGTTCTTGAAGTACCAGAAGTACGCCGACGAAATCGGGTGACGACCCGGGCCGAGTTGCGTATCCCAGCCACAACGCGAGACGTGCATGCCGCCGCCAAACACCTCGTGGATGTCGCGCACCGTGAAAGCCACATGGTTGAGCCCGCTCTTGGCTTGCGGTGTTTGCAACAGGAAAAGATCGTGGTGACCGCCTTCCGGTTCGCAACGCAGAAAGGCGCCGCGGCCTGGGTAGTGATCGGACGGCACGAAGCCGAGCTTGTCGATATAGAAGCGCTCCGTGGTCGCCACGTCCTTCACGAAGAACACCACGTGGCCCACTTCGATGGGCGTGGCGCGTTCGTAGATTGGGCTGGGCTGGTTCAAGCGCGGCTTGTCCGTCCAGGTGTTCATGGCGGCGCATTGCACCTCGACATCGCGCTTGGCGGTCAGCTGCACGCGCACGGCCAGACCGTTCGGGTCGGTGCAACCAACGCGGCCATCGGCGTTGACGTAGCCGGGCTGGTCCGCCAGCTTGTCGGCCAGGCGATCCAGTACGGCTTGCGAATCCGCGCCCCAGATCACCTCACGTAGTGTTGGGCCGGCTTCCATGGCGGGCGGCAGCGTTGCATCGTCGCTGCGCTTGACGCGTACACGGCAGCCGTTGAGCGTTTCGAACAGCAAACCGCTGGCGTCTTCTGCCTTCAGCGTGAGCCCCCAATCCTGGAAGAACTGCTGACAGGCGGCAAGGTCGTCGGCACCGTAGACGATTTCGTCGATGCCTCGAATGGTATTCATCTTCATCTCCTGCTTTGCGCCGCGTGGCCTTGGGTGGTCGGCGAGCGCTGTGATTCGTTGTGGGTTGTCAGTGCGCCGCGCCCGGGACAGCACGCGTGGCCGCCTCACCATTGCGCAGCAGGGCCAGGCCACACAGCAGCACGATCAGTTGGGTACCCACCAGGCTGCCGAAGCCCGCGGCAAGGCCACCGCCGCTCCCCAACCCGATCACGACACCCATGATGGCTGGCATGAAACCCGCCACCAGGCTACCGACGCCATTGGTGACGCCAAACGCGCACGCAACGTGCTGTGGCTTGGCGTTGAATTGCACGGTGCTGGGGATGGCCGGGCTCTGCAGGCCCCAGCACAGGCTGGCGGCCGTCAGCCAGTAAGCGGCGGCATAGCGGTCGGTACTATTGATGGCCAACAGCACTGCCACCGCCACGCCCAGGCTGCCAAACACAAAGATCAGCGGGATGCGGCGACGCGGGATGATATCCAGCAGCAGGCCGCCCAACAGCACGCCGAGCACGGCCGCGTACTGCGGCATGGACGCCATCCAGCCCATCTCGCGCAGGGAAAAGCCACGCGCTTCCTTCAGGTAGGTCGGCAACCAGTTACTGCTGCCCCACAGGTAGGAAAGGAAGGCGGCGGTCAGCACCGTCATGGTCAGGATATGGCGCGTGTGGAAGGCGCCGCGAAACATCTCGCCAACCGTGTTCAGCGCGGCCGGCAGCGATTCCGGCTTGGGGATGGCCGCGTAGCGAGCCGGCATGCGCACGAACGCCAGCACCAGCGGAATGCCCAAGAGCAGATTAAGGAGGCCGAGCAGATGGAACGACGCTTCCCAGTCGGCGCTGGCAATGGCGTAGCCCACCAGCGGATAGCCGACGGCCAAGCCGACACCTGTGCCCATGTTGAAGATCGCATTGGGCTTGCCGCTTTCCCGGCTGTCGAAATGGGCCTTGATGTAAGACGCGCCCAGCGAGAAGAGCGGCCCTTCGGCAAAACCCAGCACGAAGCGGGATGCCAACAGCTCCATGTAGCTGTTGAACCAGGGCGAAACCATGGTGATGACACCCCACAGCACCAGCCCATAGATCAGGCTACGGCGCACACCAAACAGCGCCGCGCAGAACGGGGTGAACACAATGGCCGACAAGCCATAGCCTGCCATGAACGCCGTCGCCAGCAGCCCTTGGCCGCTGCGGTCGCTCGCAGCAAGACCCACATGCTGCAGAAAATCATGCTGCGTGATCAGCACCGCAATATTGATGCGGTCGATATACGAAATGGCGACGACCAGGAACAACACGACCACGCCAAACCAGCGTTGCGCACTTGAGTTCATTGCGAGCTCCTTTGCGCGTTGCGTTGATGCGATTTCATTCTTTTGTCTCCTCACACCTGCCTTGGCTTCAAGGCTTCAAGGCTTCAAGGCTTCAATTGGCCCAGGCCAGCGGTTGTTCGTTCAGGCCCCAGTAGAGGCTCTTCTGCTCCATGTACTGCAGGATGCCCAGGCGGCCCTTCTCGCGGCCCAGGCCGCTGTCGCGCCAGCCACCGAACGGCGTCGAGATCGAGAACTGTTTGTACGTGTTAATCCACACGTTGCCGGCCTGCACCGCACGGCCGATGCGCCAGGCGCGCTTGTAGTCGCGCGTCCAGATGCCGGCGGCCAATGCGTAGACGCTGTCGTTGGCTTGCTCGATGAGTTCCTCCTCATCGTCAAACGGCATGGCGACTAGCACCGGGCCGAAGATCTCTTCTTGGCAGATGCGCGCGCTATTGGTCAGGCCTTCGATGATGGTGGGCGTGTAGAAGTAGCCCGACTCGCAGCCGGTGATTTCCGGGCGCAGGCCGCCGGTGCGCAGGTGACCGCCCTCTTCCACGCCCATTGCCACGTACGACTCGATGGTGTCGCGGTGGCGATCGGTGATCAGCGGGCCCATTTGCGTGGACTCATCAGCCGGGTTGCCAACACGCAGGCGTGCGGCGGCGGCCGCCAGGCGGTCCATGAACGGCTCATACAGGGCGCGTGCAACAAACAGGCGCGAACCCGCGATGCAAGACTCGCCCGACGAGCTGAAGATGCCGTACAGCACACCGTTGACCGCGTGGTCGAGATCGGCGTCTTCAAACACCATGGTGGGCGACTTGCCACCCAGCTCCAGCGACACCGGCATCATCTTGTCGGCCGCGATGTGCGCGATGTGGCGGCCGGTGTTCGTGCCGCCCGTGAACGACACGCGACGCACCAGCGGGTGCTTGGTGATCGCATCACCGATGATCGACCCCTTGCCCGGCAGCACGCTGATCATGCCCTTGGGCACGCCAGCTTCTTCGCAGATAGCGGCCAGTTCCAGCGCCATCAGCGGTGTGACCTCAGCGGGCTTGACGACGACGGCATTGCCGGCTGCCAGCGCGGGCGCCATCTTCTGCGCCTCGCTGGCGATGGGTGAATTCCATGGTGTGATGGCGGCCACCACGCCCATGGGCTCGTGCACGCTCATCGTCAGGCAGTCACCACGTGCGGGCGTCAGCGATTCCTCTAGCGTTTCGCAGGCGGCGCCGAAGAATTGGAACGTCGCAGCAGCACTCGCCACCAGGGCGCGCGTTTCGTTGATCGGCTTGCCGTTATCCAGGCGCTGGCGCTGGGCCAGGGCTTCGCTGCGCGAGCGGATCAGCTCGGCCACGCGGTACAGCACAGCCGCACGCTCATGCGGCTTGCGCTGCGCCCAGCCACTGGAGAGGAAGGCTCGGTAGGCACCGGCCACGGCCTCTTCCACATCAGCCACGCTGGCGGCGTTGAGTTCAGCCACGACTTCGCCCGTGGCGGGGTACCGCGTGACATAGCGCTCGCCGGTGCCGAGGCGCCATTCACCTGCAATGCAGATCGGCAGCAAAGCAGTTGCGGTTGGATTCAAGGTGGAGACAGTCATGGCGCAGTGGCCTCACTCAGATCGAAACAGCGTGCGCGCGGTTGCCCAGCGCACGCACCACGCTGAACACCGTCAGCGCAGAAGTCTTGGGATTGGCTGCCAGCGGTTTGCCGCGCATGGTCAGCTCGAAGCCGCCAAAAGCGCCGCGCGCCTCGACGTGGTGAATGTTCTCGTCCACCGTCGGATCGGCCAGCAGCTTGACGTGCGTGTGTTCGAGCCCCAGGCCCGCCAGCGACAGCGTGGCCGCCACATTGGCGTTCTTCGGAAACAGGCGCGCGGCCTCGCGAGCACTGCCTTCGAAAATCACGGTCGGCTCGCGCAGCGCATCCAGATCGAACTGCTGATCGGCCGGCGTGTCCTTCCAGGCGCGCGGGGGCTTGCGGCCGGTGTAGACCACCGCATCCAGCCCGCCAAGGCGTGCGGCGGCCAGCGCATCGATGGCACCGATGGCGCCCGACAGCAACTGCATCTGCGCGTTGCCACGCCGTGCTGCAGCTTCCAGGCGTTCGGCCATGCCCGGTTCGGACAACGCACCGACGGACACCACCAGGCAATCGATGCCCTGCTCCAACGCCGGCACCACGTGCTCTTCCAGTGCGTCGTGCCCGGCGCATTCGACCAGCAGGTCGGGGCGCGCATCGGCGGACAGATGCGTGACTACGCGTGCGTTCGGCGCGAGCGGGGCAATGGCCTCGCGCGCCTTATCCATCGCGTGCTCGGGCACGATCACGGCATCAAAGCAGACGTCTGGATCGCTCTTGAGCAGCTCCAGAACGCCCTGCCCGATCGCTCCGCAACCGACCATCGATACATGCAGCATGTCCGGCTCCTTGGGTTGGCTCAGTTGCTGGCTCACGCCACCACCGTGGTGCGCTCGGCTGCGCGTTCGCCCTGGCCTTCCTTGGCCTGCTGGTTGACCGGCGGGCCCGCAAAGATGGTCTTGAAGCTGCCGATGGAGAGCATGTCGATCTCCAGCAGGAACGGGCCTTCGCCCGAAGCTGCCTCTTTCAGAGCGTCGCCCACGTCGGCCAGATCCGACACGCGGCGATGGCGCAACTGCAGGGATTGCGAGAGCGCCGTGTAGTCCGGCGTGTGCAGATCCACGTAATGACGGCGGCCGCCATACTGCGCGTCCTGGATGTTCTTGATGACGCCGTAGCCCTTGTCGTTCATCAGCACGATGACGAGGTTGGCGCGCTCCTGCACAGCAGTAGCCAGCTCACCCAGGTTCAGGATGAAACCGCCGTCGCCGGCCAGGCAGAAGGTGGTCTTGCCCGAAGCGGTTGCCGCGGCACCGATGGCCGCGCCGATGCCCATCGCCAGGCCCTGGCCGATGCCGCCGCCCAGGGCATGCACGCCCGCACGCGAATCGAAAATACGCAGGTGACGGTTGCCCCAGGTGCTGTTGGAGACGGTCACATCGCGCACCCAGTTGAACTCACGACCGACGGCAGCTTGGAGGGCTTCCACCAGCTTCGAGTACGGGCCGAGACCATCGACCAGTGCACCAACAGCCGTCTCATGTGCAGCACGCAGGTCGCCGGCAAATGCCGCATCGATCTGCATCTTCTTCTCCAGCCGGTCGGCCAGACCGTCCAGCGCGAGGGCCGAATCACCGCAGACGAAGTAGTCGCTGGCGTAGCAACGGCCTTCGGCCGAAGCATCCGCGTCAATGCGGTACAGCGGACGCGGCAGCTTCAGTTCGTACTTGAGCGTTTCATTGCCACGCAGGCGCGAGCCGACCACGACCATCGCATCGCACGTCTGGTAGAACGCTTCGACCGGCTTGTGCAGGTTGAAGGCACCCAACGAGCGCGGATCGTCTTCCGGCACGATGCCGCGGCCTTGCGTGCTGGTGACCACACCAAAGCCCAAGTCCATCAGGCGCTTGACCTGCTTGGCGGCATGACGGGCACCACCGCCCAGCCACAGCATCGGGCGGCGCGCGCGCGACAGGCGCTCTGCCAGCTCATCCAGCGCGTGGGCCGACGGCACATGCTGCGGCACCAGCAGCGGGCGCAGGTCGTCCGGCATCGGGATCAGCGCGGCCTGGATGTCGATGGGAATCTCCACGCTCACCGGGCCGGTCGGAGCGGTCAGTGCGGTCTGCACGGCCAGCTTGATCGTGCTGATGGCGGTGTCCGCGCTGCGGATGCGGAAGGCAGCCTTGGAGACGGCCTTGAGCATCGTGAGCTGATCCGGTGCCTCGTGGATGTAGGCGAGGCTCTGGTCCAAGTAAGGCGTTTCGATCTGGCCGGTGATATGCAGCAGCGGCGTACCTGCGGTCAGCGCTTCGACCATCGCGCCTGCTGCATTGCCGGCAGCCGTGCCAGTGCTGGTCAGGCACACGCCCAGGCCACCCGTAGTGCGGGCATACGCGTCGGCCATGTTGGTGCCGCCGGCTTCACCGCGTGCCGGAATGAAGCGGATCTTGCCGCGCTCGCCCATCGCGTCGAGGATGGGCATGTTGTGGATGGAGATCACACCAAAGGCGGCCTTGACCTCGCAGGCTTCCAGGAAGGCTGCAATGGCGCAGCCCACCGTAACCAGTTGTTGTTCCTGTTGTTGTCGTTTAAGCATGACGGGAGTGTCCTCCGGAGATATCGATATGGCTGCCCGTGGTGTACGAAGACAACGGC
Organism: Ralstonia sp. ASV6; assembly: GCF_016429285.1. Lineage (GTDB taxonomy): Bacteria > Pseudomonadota > Gammaproteobacteria > Burkholderiales > Burkholderiaceae > Ralstonia > Ralstonia flaminis. Next base: position 25,526 of record NZ_JAELUI010000012.1, on the reverse strand, counting down.
GAGGCAAGGAACAGAATGGCGCGGGCTGCTTCTTCGGGCAGGCCCAGGCGGCCAAGGGGAATATGTTTTTGCGCGGCCAGGCGGCGCGTCCACGCGGCCCAGTCGAGATGACGATCTTCTTCAGCGCGTGCTTCGAAGCGGCGGCGCCACTGGCCCGACTCGACCAGCCCGATCAGAATGCCGTTGACGCGCACGCCCTTCGGCGCGAACTCGGTGGCCATCGAGCGCACCAGGTTGAGCACCCCCGCACGCGCGGCCGACGTGGCCACCATGTGGGGCTCGGGCTGCTGCGCCAGGAGCGAATTCACACAGACGATGGCGCCGTGCTCCGAGCGCTCCAGTTGCGGCATGAGCGCGCGCGTCGGGTGGATGACGGAAAAGAACTTGAGATGCAGCTCTTGCGTCCACGCGGCATCGTCGGTATCGGCAAAGGTCGAGACGCGGCCCTGGCCGGCGTTGTTGACCAGCATGTCGATGGGGCCAAGCTCCTGCTCCACCGCATCAGCAAACGCAGCCATCTGCGCTGCATCAAGCACGTCGCAGGTTGCGGCAAACAGCTTGGCGCCCGGGAATCGACTACGCAGACGCTGCTCGGCTTGCGCGAGGCGCTCCGCATTGCGGCCGCACAGCGCCACAGCTGCACCGGCCTCCAGCAGCAGTTCAACGGTGGCGAAGCCGATGCCGGAGGAGCCTCCGGTCACCACGGCAGCCTTGCCTGTCAGATCAATCATCGGCATGGTCATTCCCGGAACAGGTTGACGACCTTGCCGCTAGCGGGGCGGTAGTCCAGCAGGTACGACAGCTCACCGGCGGCGGCGCGCACCTTGTCGATCATCGAATCCAGCTGTGCAGGCTCGATGCGCGGTGACGGGATCGTCGTGCCGAGCGCGGCCACCACCTTGCCGCCGCGGTCCAGCACGGGGGCGGCAATCGTGGAGATGTTGGCCTCGAAGAAGCCCTCTTGCAGCACGTAACCGTGTTCGCGATCACGCTGGACCATTTCAAACAGTTCTTCCACCGTGCGTGGCGTGTTGGCGGAGAACACCTCCAGCTGTGGCTCCGGATAGAGCTGGCGCAACTCAGCCAGCGACAGATCCGCCAACAGCACGCGGCCCAGCACCGTGGCATGCGCAGGCAAGCGCGTGCCAACATTGACGGAGCTCGTGAACGGCGTGGGCGCCACCGATTTCGCCACGTAGACGATAGAGCGGCCATCGCGCACCACGAGGTTGCACGGATAGTGGATGTCGTCGCGCAGGCGGTCGAGCAGCGGACGGCCCAGCTCGGTCAACTCCAGCGAGGCGAGGTATTCAAAGCCCAGGCGCAGCACGGCCATGCCGAGGCGGAAATCACGGCCACCGTCGACGCGCTCCACGAAGCCCATCACTTCAAGCGTGGTGAGCAGGCGGAACACTGTCGAGCGCGGCACCTTAAGTCGGCGCGCCAGTTCCGGCGCAGACAGCACGCGGTCTTTGTGGCTGAACTCGCACAGCAGGCGCAGGCCGCGTTCGAGCCCGGGCACGATGTACTTTTCCTGCACGTCTTCTGAGATGAGGTCGTTGCTCATACGTGTTGGCGCTTACGCGTTTCGGGAATGGGAGAGGACGGCTTGTTCGATCCAGCCAGCAACGGCATCAGGCGCATCGATATAGGAGGCATGCCCGGCAGACGGCACGAGCGCAAACGGCAGGCCGAAGGTCTCAGCCAGGGCTGCACAGCCTTGCGGCGGCGTGATGCCGTCAACATCGCCACAGGCCACGCGGGCAGGTGTCGATGCCGGGCGCTTGCGCAGATAGGCGCCGATGTCGTCGCCGCTGAGCATCGCCACGGCCTGGCGATAGCCGCCATCGTTCAGGCGCTTCATGTTCCAGTGCACCCATGCGCGCTCTTCGTCGGAGGCATTCGGGCGCAGCAGATGTGCGTGGCGCGATTCCGCCATGCCATCAATGCCAAGCTGGCCGAGCGTTGCTAGACGCTGTGCCTGCACCGTGCGGGATTTTTCTTCCTGGCCCGGTTGGCCGTAGCCTTGCGCAGGGTTCAGGAGCAACAGGCACTTCGCCTGCATCGCTGCCGGCGCTTCGGCCACATACGCCGAGGCCATCAGCGCACCCAGCGAATGCCCGACGATCGCGCCAGGCTTCACCTGCAACACCGAGAGCCACGCCTGCAAGCGCACCGCATAGTCGGCAGCGCGCGGCTCGGCTTGTTCCAGCGGCGTGGAGTTACCGTAACCCGGTGCATCCCACGCGAACACACGCATGGTTTGCGAAAGAACTTGCGCGCAAGGCAGCCACGATGCGGCGCTGGAGCTGATGCCGTGCAACAGCACCACCACCGGCCCGCGCTCGCCCCATTGCCGGTAGCCGATGCGATCGCCTTGCTCGTTGATCGCGACGGTGTGTTCGGCAAACTCGGCGCCGAGCACGGCAAGCGCGTCGACAACGCGGAATGGGGGGGAAGACATGACAGCCTGCGCGTTCATGGCATCAACGCTTGATCTTGGCGAGCGGGTGCTCGGGCGGATACGTGGGCGTGATCGGCTTCTTGGCGCCGAGCATCACGCACATCAGCGCATCTTCATCGCCGATGTTGATTTCTTCGCGGTACACGCCCGGCGGCACCGAGACCAGATCACGATCCGTCAGGATCGTCTCAAAGCGCTCGCCGTCCTTCTCCAGGACCAGCTTGAGCTTGCCGCGGATGACGAAGAACACCTCTTCCACATCGATGTGCAGGTGCGGCGGGCCTTCGTGGCCAGCCGGGATGACCATGGTCGAAAACGTGAAGTGTTCAGACGGCACCGTGTTTGTGTCGGCCGCGACGCCCGTGCCGCCCGTGCCGAGGTAGCGCATTTGCGCACGGCGGTATTTCGGGTCGTAGTCGGCCTGGAACTTGAGGGCGTCCCAGTCGTAGCGGCGGGTGGCGAAGCGCGCCACGCGGCTGTTCATCCAGTCTTCAAACGACGCGCCTTCCGGGCGGTCCCACGTGCGCTGCACTTGCTGTTGTTCGGAGAGATCGCTCATCGAATACCTCTTCTCAATGGTGTTTGGTTACGTGACTGCGTTACTGCATGACAAAACCGCCGTTGACGGCCAGTGTCTGGCCCGTCACGAATCGGGAGAGATCGGACAGCGCGAACAGCACGGCGCCGCAGACATCGTCGGGCACCTGATCGCGCGAGATGGCACGCTGATCGCGGTACAGCGCATGCCGGTGCGCCGGCACGTATTCGGTGGCTTCCACCAGCGTCAGGCCCGGGGCGATGGCGTTGACGGTGATGCCATCTGCGCCGCATTCGCGCGCCAATGACTTGGTCATGCCGATGACGGCGCTCTTGCTGGCCACATAGGCCAGCAGGTTCGGGGCGCCCCACAGTGGCGTGTCCGACGACAGGTTGACGATGGCGCCACGGCCCGACGCCTTGAGCGCCGGCAGGCAGGCCGTCGTCATCAACCAGGTGCCGCGCACGTTGACGTTCATCACGCGGTCCCAGGTGTCGATGTCAATGGACGAGGCATCGCGCCCGCCCGAGTTGGTGATGGCCGCGTTGTTGACGAGGCCGTCAAGACCACCCAGTGCCTGCGCAGCCGCGGCGGCGCAGGCCTGGATCGAAGCGGGGTCACCCAAGTCGAGCGCAAAACCATGAGCTTCGAAGCCAGCCGCACGCAGTGCTGCGGCCTCTTCTTGCACACGCTCACCCAGAATGTCAGCCAGCGCGACCGCGCCACCGGCTTCGGCGATGGACTTGGCAAACGCCAGACCCAGTCCGCGTGCCGCGCCCGTCACGAGCACCTTGCGGCCGGCCAGCAGTCCGGTGGCTGGATTGCGCTCAGGCATGTTGGGCTTCCGAAGCGATGGGCTTGAGCATGGCGACCGGCGCGTCGGCCAGTTCGGCGGCAGCGCGGCGTGCCAGCAAACGGCGGATACGCGTGATGCCGATGTCGTGCTGGTACAGCGTCTCGTGGTCGCGCGCCTCAGGTGCCATCGATTCAAGCACCACGCGGTCCTGCTCGAGCACGTCCCAGTGCAGGCCTTCCAGACGGTTGCGGTACAGGAAGCGCCACACATCGCGCTCCCAGCCTTGCACGTGGCGCGTGCGCCAGAAATAGACGATGCAATGCTCTTCATCCACCGGTGTGGTGATGCCGATGATGGTGAACGGGCCACCCGGGCCAACCTTCGGCTGATACGGAATCGACAGGCGCAGCCACATCGTGCCGGTCTCGCCAAACTCGGTCCAATCGAAGTTCACGCCGCGCTGGCCGGTCTTCTGGAACATGATGCCGTGCTCCGTTTCCAGCACTTCCATCACGGCCTTTTTCTCGCCGCTGGCCATCGAATGCGACACCGCGTGCAGGTAGGCACCGTGCATCGGGTCCATGACGTTGTCGATGGCGTAGCGGTAGTTGACGTTCCAGTGCGCGAAGCAGAGGAAGTGGCTGTGCTCTTCATTGGTCAGCTCTTCGGGCAGGCGCAACGTGCCGACGGCGTCGTCATATTCCGACGGAGCCTTGTCGCCAAACCACAGGAAGATGGCACCGGCACGTTCCTGCACCGGGTAGCTACGCACGCAGGTCTTGCCCTCCATGGGGCAGCTATCGACTGCCGGCACGCTCGCGACCGTGCCCTGGCCGTTCACCTCGACACCGTGGTACCAGCAGGCCACGTGGTCGCCCAGGTTCCAGCCCATCGACAGGCGCGCGCCGCGGTGCGGGCAGCGGTCTTCCAGTGCATGCACCTGACCGGCGGTATCACGCCACAGCACGATGTTCTGGCTCAGGCGGGTGATGCCCACTGGCGCGTTCTTCACGTTCCACGATGCCGCCACCGGATACCAGTAGTTGCGCAGACCCGTGTTGATGCGCGCTTCCTTCTGCGCTTCCTTGTTGCTTTCCATTGCTTGCCTCGCTTGATGGGGTTGCGCCGGCTGCCTCTGCGGGCAATACGGCGTCGAATCGTGTGTGGAGATCAGGCGCCCAGGCGGCGCATTTCGGCCAGGAACGCGTCTTCCGTCCAGACTTCGCCACCGGCAGCGTTGCGTGGGCCGCGCTCGTTCAGCACGGCGACGATGTCGGCCGGCGTTTGCGCACCACCCAGGAACGCCGCCTCCAGCGAATCGGCCAGCTGGTTTTCATAGGCGGTCGGCGCAGCAGCACGCGTCTGCCACACCAGATTGGCGACGTGGCCCGGGCGCTCGACACGGCCCTTGCCTGCGACGTTGTTCGGAGAAATCGGCTCCCACGGAGCGAGGTCTGGGTTGAATTGCGGCTGCATTTTTGTCGACTCCATCACGTTTCGGTTGTTTTACCTATGAAACGTCTGTTAATATCTGGAACACAGGTGCAACTATAGACCGCGTCTTCAAAATCGAAGATGCGGGATTACCCTATGCTTTTGTGAAAAAGTTGTGCGCCTGAAGCCGGCTGATCAGCCGGATGGCGCGCTCGGCGCGGGTCTTAGCCGAGTCCGTCCTTAGCGGAGTCGGGCCAGCAACCGACGCCCGGCATCGACGACCGCACGGTCGCCGGTCATCTGATAGCGCACGATCATCCCCTCCACGCACAGCAACGCCTCTTCGGCGATCGCCTTCGGGCGTGGATAGTCCAGGCGGCGCGCCAGTTCAGTCAGATAAGCGCCAAGTTCTGCCTTGTGCGCCACGGCCTTCTCCACCAGTTGCGCATCGCCAGTCTCTGCACCAGATTCCGCCACCAGGTTGATGAAGGCGCAGCCGCGATAGGTGTCGGCTGAGAACCAGCTTGCCAGCACGTCGGCCAACACATCCAACTCGGGGCGCTTGACCAGGCGCGCCTCCGTTTCTTCTCTGAACCACGCCATCCAGCGTGCGTGCCGCGCATCCAGGAATGCGGCAATCAAGTCGTTCTTGGAGGGGAAATGCCGGTACAACGACATCTTGGCCACGCCAGACTCGGCAATGATCCGGTCAATACCAGTGGCACGAAAGCCCTCCTGCAGAAACAGGCGCTCGGCCGTTTCCATGACGCGCTCGCGAGCGGAGAGGGTTTCGGTAGCCTTGATCATCTCGGTGCCTTCAGGTGGGATGATCGCAGTATGGTGTTGACAGACAGACCTGTCTACCCAATCATGTAGACAGATCTGTCTCATGCCAACTTCGTGACCGCCACATCAACCGCCACGCTTGCCGATTGCTGCACCGCGCCGCCACTGCGTGTTCGGCCGGCGCCGTCGCCATTGCCGCTGTGGCGCTTGAGGCTGGCAACAACTTACATCGAAGCCAACCTGAGTGAGCCGATACGACTGGAAGATGTCGCGCGCGCCGCGGGCCTCACGCGCATGCACTTCGCCGCACAATTCAGAGCGGCAATGGGTGTGCGCCCCCACGACTACCTGCTCCAGCGGCGCATTGCGCGTGCCCAAGTCCTGCTCATGCGGGCCGAGACGGCCGTCGTGGAGATTGCGCTGTCTGTCGGCTTCCAGAGCCAGGCGCATTTCTCAACCGTATTCAAGCGGCTCGCTGGTGACAGCCCGTCGATCTGGCGGCGCCGCGCGCTCGACGGGATGCACGGCTAGTCGACCACGGAGTTACAACCCAAGGTCGGACAAGCCCGCGTGATCATCGGGCCGACGGCCCAGTGGCCAGAAGAACTTGCGGTCAGCCTCCCTGATCGGCGCATCGTTGATGCACGCGTAGCGGCGCTGCATCACGCCATGCGCATCAAACTCCCAATTCTCGTTGCCGTACGAGCGATACCAATTGCCGGAATCGTCGTGCCATTCGTAAGCAAAGCGGACACCGATGCGATTGCCGCCGAATGCCCAAAGCTCTTTGATCAGGCGGTAGTCGAGTTCCTTCTGCCACTTGCGCGTGAGGAAGGCGACGATCTGCTCGCGGCCGGTGACGAACTCGGCACGGTTGCGCCATTGGCTGTCCGGCGTATAGGCCAGTGCGACCTTCTCGGGGTTGCGGCTGTTCCAGCCGTCCTCGGCGAGGCGGACTTTTTGGGTAGCCGACTCCAGCGTGAACGGCGGAACGGGTGGGCGGACTTCGTTGGCAGACATTGGACACTCCTGTGCGATCGATTGCGCCGCTGGCATGGCACTGCCGCGGCGTGAACACAGTCTGCCGACCTGCTGTGCGTACCGATACCAAGATCGCACGGTGCTTTGCGGGAACGCACGATTGGCGTGCCCGCCTCTCACTCTGTTCGGGCTACAGGAATTTTCGATACACAACAAAGCCCGACTTTTCTGCCATCGTGTCGTACAGCCGCATGGCGGTCACATTGGTCTCATGGGTCTGCCAATAAACACGCGGCAAACCCGCCTCCGCTGCACGGCGGTAGACCGCCTCGATCAGCGCACGACCCACGCCCTGCCCGCGCGCTGCCTCCACCGTGAACAGATCCTGCAGATAGCACGTCATCTGCACCTGCGTCGTGCTGCGGTGGAAGAGGAAATGCACAATGCCCAGCAGCACGCCATCGCGCTCGGCAACCATGGCGTACACGGGTTCATGCTCGTCAAAGAAACGCTGCCACGTCGTCTGCGTAACGAACTCAGGCAAGGCGGTGTCGCCCGCGCGGCCGTAGAAGGCGTTGTAGCCATCCCAGAGCGGCTTCCACGCGGCAAAGTCTTCCTGGCGGATGGGGCGGATCAGCAGCTCGGCGGGTGCAGGCATGGTAGGCCGTCGGTGTGGTGAGACGGCCATTTTGCCAGCGGATCCTGAGGGTTCGCGCGTGCCCGGACACGCGGCAACAGCACCCATGCGGGTAAGTCCTAAGGGCCCTCGAAAGTTTCGCGAAAGCGCGCAGGCCCTACAGTCCGGCCACTGCTTGGCGATGCTTTCCGCTGCTGCATAAGGCGGAGTCGGTCGGGTGTCAGGTAGACGCGCCTGGCAGCAACGCGCGGCAAGGGTGGGCGCTTGGCGTGATTGGGGAATCCGCGCCGCTGGCCCAACCGAAGGTTGCCGTGTCTGCGCTGTCTTGCGTATAGGGTTGGCGGCATTACGATCGGGGCTTCGCGTGCCGCCAGCTTGGTATCACACCGATTTTGATCGGTCTTTCCTGCTGTCAACCTTCCGGCCCGCTGGCCCTCCTGGCGGGCCTTTTTCTTTTCAGGGCTGAACCGCTTCCGGCATCAGCAGACGTTGCGTCAGACGTTGCACTGTCGGCGCAGCGATCAGCACGATGGTGAACGCCGCCGGCCAAGCCAGCACGAAAGCATGCGCCCAGCGAGCGAGAAAGTCTGCGCTGAAGCCGGCGTTGATCCAACCAATCCAGCCCGTCATCAAGAGCGACATGAGGCCGGACATCAGCCAGGCAAACGTGACACGAAGGCGAGTAGGCATCGACATGGCGGTTCTCCTTTGCAAAGCCATCAAATGTGATTGACGGTATGCTAGACAACAGCATTTCAAGAAACCATAGACGTTTATTAAAACTTAAATTCCGGAAATGGAATCATGTTTGACGATCTGGCCCTCTTCGTTTCCATCGTGGACCACGGCAGCCTGCAAGCCGCGGCGCGCCACGCCAACCTGCCTGCGGCCACCCTCACGCGGCGCCTTCAGAAGCTGGAGGCCACCCTCGGCTGCCAGCTCCTGCTGCGCAGCGCCCGCAGCCTGAAGCCCACACCGGAGGGCCTGCTCTACTACGAGCAGTGCCGCCCATTGCTGACCGCACTCACACAAGCCACGGCAACGCTCGACGACGACCTCAACCAGGTCAAAGGCACCCTGCGCGTACTGGCGCCGCTGAATCTGTCACGCGGGCTGCTGGGGCCGGCTTATGCGAGCTTCATGGCGGCATGGCCGGAGATCCGCCTGGAGCTGTCGCTGAGCAACCGCAATGAAGATGTCTGGCGGCATGGCGCGGACCTTGCCATCCGCGTGGGCCAACAGGACGACCCCAAGCTGCGGCAACGCCGGCTGGGGGTGATCGGCATTGTGCTGGTGGCCTCGCCCACGTATCTGGCCGAGCACGGTGCGCCAGCGCATCCGCACCAACTGGAGGCGCATCGGCTGCTGGTGGCGTCCCCCATTTCCACTTGGCGCTTCACCTCGCCCGATGGCAAGGAGACCATCGAGATGCAGCCGCAAGGGCAATGCGATGTGAACGATATCGAGTTGGCGGCGTCGCTGGCAGAGGCAGGACAGGGTCTGCTGTATTGCCCGCGCACGCTGTGCCATGCTGCGTTGGAAGCAGGCCGGCTGGTACGCGTGCTGCCTGAATGGCGCACGCCACAGCGCACCATCTATGCGGTGTGGCCACAGCAACAATTGCCGCGCAAGGTGCGCGCACTGCTGGAGCATCTGGCTGAATTCGCAGCGGCCAACCCGCTGTTGCAAGACGGGCCGGGGTTGCCCGCCTGACCCTCACATCTGGAAGGTCGCCAACGCACGGCGCTTGCGCCGCCCGATCACGATGTGTACCCACAAGGCGATGCACACCACCACGCCGGCCACCCAGTGCAGGATCTCTGCACTCTGGCGCGGCAGTTCGCCGTTGACGTAGTACAGCGCATAGCCCGTCACCACCAGCACGGCAGTGAGCGCTCCAAACACCGCGCCCGCCGCGCGATTGCGCCGTCGCACCCATGCATTGCGGATATGCGGCCCCCACAGCATGCCGAGCAGATACAACCCCGCCATGGCGGCTGCGCCGTGCAGCTTCATGCTCCACGCCAACGCCAGCATGCCGCCCTCGCTGCCGTCATCCCAAAAATGCAGCGCCAGCCAGACCAGCCCTGTCACCAGCAGCACGGCAAACACGCCATACACCATCCAGCGCCGACGGCGGCTGAGGCGGAAGGCGCTTTCGCGCAGATGATGAGAAAAACGGGGAGAAGCGGACATGACGGACTGGGCAACCGGGTAATCCGGCGAGCTAAATGGGCGAGTATAGGGCCACCGTTGCGCTGTACCGATCCAGCAGTGGCTGCGCAGCATCACCCATGGCAAGCACGATCTTGGTCAGCGCATCGGCCAGCATGCAGGTCGGCGCCTGCACGGTCGCTCCGGCAAGCGCAGGCAGATGGGCGCGATGGGCATCGTGAATGCGTGACACGCTGCCTGCATGCGCACCCAAACCACCCGCAGTGGAACTGGCGAGCGCCGCGTTATCGAGTGTCACCATCATGGCAACATGCGCCGCGTTGCGTGGGTCACGCACCTGTACCACCATCGGCCGCACACCATCGTGGCGCAAGTCACCACCGGCATTGACGACAGCGCGTTCGATCTCATGCGCCTGCATCACTTCGATGGCGCGATCCACGGCATAGCCCTTGGCGATGCCGCCCAGGTCCATCGATGCCTTCGTCTGCTTGAACAGCACGTCGCCGTCGACCGCGATAGGAAAGCGCATGTCGGCCAACTGTTCAGGTGTGCCGACACGGCAGTCGAAGGCGTGCGCGGACGCGTCATACAGCGTGGCGGCAAGGCGCAGTACAGCAAGGGTTCGATGATCGACCAGCAGCCGTGCACCGGGCACGCCACGGTTGATCACCTGCAACTCGCTGTGTGGCGCGTGAAAGCTCAACAACGCATGCACGGCGGCAATCTCATCGAATGCCGCCGCCACGGCTGCCTGCGCGCCTGGTCCTTCAGCCTGCACATCCACCAACGTGCCAAGCAATGGCCGTGCGCGCCGGCAGACAACCGCCGCCATGGCGTGCGTCAGCCCTTGACCAGCGCCAGCTGCGCCATCACCGCAATGCGGCGGATGCCGTCGGTCAGGTGCGTGCACGACAGCGTCGCCCCGCTGATGTTGTTGATGTCATCCCCAACGCGCAGCGCCGACTTGGCCGACTTGCCCAGGAACTGTGCGCGCCACGGCTTGTTACGGACTTCGTAGCCATGGCTTTCGCGGTACGAGAGAATCTCGACGCCGGTGATCTCGCCCGCCGCATTCAAACCCACGGCGTAGTTGATCAGCTCGAACTTGCCGATGACCGCATCGGTCACGACATAGCCGATCGCCTTATCACCTTGCCTGGCTTGCCACACACGCCAGACACCGGGCTTGGCCGGGCCGCCGGCGCGATCGGCCAACTGTTTAAGTTGGTCGGCAGACAGCGCAAGCACCACCGGCTCAAAGCTGGTGGCATCGGGAAAGATCGATTTCTGGGCCTCGGCCGCGGTCATGTAGTCCGCGGCAAAGGCGTTCGTGACGACCACGCCCGGCGCGCCGATGGCGGCGGCACACACGAGAACGATGGGCACTGGCTGATAACGCATGGCTTGCGCCTCCTTCGGTTCTGCAGATGTTCAGATCTATCGACGCTTAGAACGACACGCCCAGGCCCAGATCCACGCGCGAGAAATCGCGGTTCTTGGCAAAGCGCTGGTAGTCGATCTTGAACACCACGTTCGGGTTCAGGTAGAAGTTCGCGCCCACGGTGTAGACCGTGTCGGATAGCGACGGCCAGCCAGAAGGCATCGTGAAGCCCGGCACCAGGCCTTCGTACTTCTCCGCCATGTTGTAACGCTCGTAGCGGACGAACGGCGCAAAGCGGTAGTCGCCCTTCTGCCACACGTTGTAGGCCGCCTGTGCATACCAGCCGTAGAACGCCGCCGGCATCGGGTTGGCTGCGCCCGGGTTCAACTGGTTGGCGGCAGCCGTGTTGCTGAACGTACCACGAGCATACAGAGCAGACAGATCCCACTTGCCCGGCGTCCAACGGGCATGTGCTTCATACAGCGTGGCGCGTTGCTCAGGCAGCGCGGCTTCGAGGCTCGAACGGCTGCTCTTGCCGGTGAAGACCGAGCCGCCCAGCGTCACGCCCGGAATACCGCTGTAGTTGAGCGCCACGTACTGCGACAGGTTCTTCGCGTTGGCCAGCCCCAGCTCCTGGTGCGATTGCTGCATCGGGGCGATGGCGTTGTTCTGCATCTGCAGCGCAGAGGTGAACAGCGGGTTCTCCGGGTTGAAGTTCCACTTGGCCAGATCCAGACCCGTGGTCAGGCCCACGTTCCAGTTCAGGCCGAAGTCGGTATCGCCATACAACGCCAGACCGCCTTCACGCCAGGTGCTCGGGATGATCAGCGTTTCCACAAAATTGCGGTTCACGCCGTAGAAGTTGGTCGGCTCGTGATTGCGGTTGATGAAGCCCGCCGGGATCAGGAACAGACCGGCGTTCAGGCCAATCTTGTCGGTCAGCTTGTGGTCGATATAGAACTGTTCGACTTCGAACTCGCCTACGTCCGACGACGATGTGACGCCATGTTCAACCTCGAACTCGGAGTTGAAGCGCGTCTTGTCGTTGAACTTGTAGCCGATGCCAAACACTGCACGGGCCAAGTCCATCGTGGTGTCTTGGGAGCGGCGGGTCGGACGGTTGTAGTAGACCTCGCCGTAGCCCCACAGCGTGAGGTTGTCCAGCGGTGACGGCTTGGTCGAAGCCAGCTGCGCCGTCTGCACGGTCTGCTGCACGTCTTGCAGGGCAGCCGTTTGCTGCGCCTGGGCCTTGGCCTGCGTTTGCTGCTGCGTGGCCAGCGTCGTGTTCTGCGCTTTCACTTCCTTCAGCTCGGCCTTGAGCGCTTCAATTTGCGCGGCCATCGCATCGAGTTTCTGTTCGAGTTGCGCCGTGGTGGCGGCATTGGCTGCGCCAGCCCCCATCAGCGCAATGGCGGCGGCGGCCGACAACGCGGTTCGTTTCATGCTGTGACGCTCCCTGGTCTTTGAATCGATTTATTTGTGGATTGCCGTCTTGACCAGCGTGGCTCCGCTGGCAGAAACGGTCTGGATACGGGCCGCGCCCACGCTTGCCGCGGTAGAGCCGCATTGTGCCGGCACGTTGTAGGCAGATGGGTTGGCCGGATCAAACCCATCCGTGAGCGTGCACAGGAAATGCACGAGATCGCTCATCTCCTGGTTCGTCATCGACGGCGCCACAGTCGGGTTGTATGGCACTTCCGCCACGTTCACGTTGGCATCGAAGGCGACCGGCAGATCGTTGTAGGGCACGTCGGGCGTGCCGTCAGCCTTGACGTACCAGCGGCCGGGATCGGTATCGCGCGTGACATACCAGGCGACCACCTGGTCCAGCGTCTGGAACACGCCGTTGTGGAAGTACGGCCCGGTCAGCGCGATGTTGCGCAGCGTGGGTACCTTGAACTTGCCGCAGGTCGAGCCACCCACGCGGAAGTCCGTGCGCAGTGGGCCACAGATGCCGAGGTCGTAGTAGCTGTAGTTCGGGTCACCCAGCGCTGCGCCGTTCTTTGGCACGTAAGGCAGCGTGGTGCCTTCCAGGTTGGCGGCAATGCTCCAGTTGCGCGGGATGCCGACGTTGTCGTAAGTGAAGTCAGTGAACAGCGCGGGCGTCGTCCCCGTTCTCGACGAGATGTGGCACGCGTTGCAGTTGCCCTTGGTCGGGTTGTTGAACAGCAGCAGGCCGCGCGTCTCGGCATCCGTCAGGGTGGCCTTGCCAGCGAGGTACGCGTCGTACTTGCTATCAAACGTATGGAAGCTCGGGTCTTCCGATTGATACGCCGCAAGCGCCCGGCCGACGCTCTGCATGGCCGTTGCGGTGTCCTGGATGCCAGCCTTGGTGAAGACCGCGGTCAACTGGTCGATGTACGGGCGCGTCAGCAGGATTTTGACCACGTCGTCATTCGACGCGTTGGCCATCTCGAACTCGTTGGTGAACGGCTGCTGCGCCTGGTCCGCCAATGACGGCGAACGGCCATCGCGGAAAAAGCCGCCGGACGCCTTACCGGACGCATCAATCTTGAAGTTGGGCGTGTACGACGCGTAGTTCAGCGACGGCGCATTGCGCAGGCCCGGCAGATCATGGTTCGGGCCGCCAAACGAAACAGCCAGGTTGTTCGGGTCAGTAAACCCGCGAGCCGGATCGTGGCACGACGCGCACGACTGCTTGCCAGAGGCAGAGAGCGCCTGATCAAAAAAGATCTGCTTGCCTACCTGCGCCATCGGCGACAGGCCATTGGCTGCCGGTGTGCCGGTTGAGGTGCTGCTCCCGCCATCTCCACCGCCGCAGGCCGTCACCAATGCAGCGCAGGTTGCCATCCACATTGCACGCCACGAGACGCACGCCAACAGACGGGCGCGCGCGCCGTCTCCTCCATGTTCTTTTTTTTCTTGCATTTCCCTGATCTCGGCGGCTTGTCGGCTCACGCAGGCCGCTCAATTAATGGTAATAGGAACAATTCGCGTTCGCATTCTATGGGACTTTTTCGTGGAAATCTATGGCGTTTGTGGCGGTGCGCACACGCAACGTCAGTGAAGTTGCGCATTGTCAAACCGCGATATGGGCCCCACCATGCCATTGATCAATGTCACCCTTTGATCGACATGGAGACCCGCCGATGCCCACGCCAGCCGCCCCCTCGCGCTCAGATGCGCATCCGGATTCGCCCCAGACACGTGGTCTTCCTCCATCCATTCGGCGGTCGTCCCACGTCGTGCACTCAGGCGACGTGCGCTTGCATGCACGCCTGACGCAGCCTCGGGATGACGCCGCGCGGCAGCGCCCCGCCATCGTTCTCGTGCATGGGTATCCGGACGACAGCTCCGTCTGGGATGGCGTGCGCGATGCACTGGCGCGCCATAGTCGCGTCATCACCTTCGATGTGCGCGGCGCTGGCTTATCCGATGCGCCGGCCGACACCACCGGCTACCGCATCCCGCAGTTCGTCGATGACCTCGCAGCCGTCGCCAATGCGCTGCTGCCCGGCGAGCGCTTCCACCTGGTCGGGCATGACTGGGGCTCCATCCACAGCTGGGAATCGGTGACGACCGACCGCCTGCGCGGGCGCATCGCGTCATACACGTCGATCTCAGGACCGTGCCTGGACCACGTCGGCCACTGGATGCGGGCTCAGCTCGACACCGGCACCTGGGCGGCAAAGCGCGCGGTGTGGAAGCAGCGGGTGCAGTCGTGGTACGTGGGGGTTTTCCACCTGCCGCTGGTGCCGGAATGGTCGTGGCGACTGTGGATGGCGCGCGCGTGGCCGTGGTGGCTGCGCAAGACGGAAGGCATACGCGGTGCGGAGCAACGGCCATCGCTGGTGCGCGATGCGTGCAATGGTGTTCGGATGTACCGCGCCAATTTTCGCGAGCGACTGGCTCGCCCGCAGGCACGTGCGCCGCATGCCCCCGTGCAGTTGATCGTGCCGACGCGGGATCGCTACGTGAGCCCCGCCGTCACGCGCGCCGTGGAGGCCTGGGTATCACACTACTGGCGGCACGAGATCGACGCCGGCCACTGGCTGCCGCTACGCCGGCCCGACTGGGTGGCGGACTGCGTTCGTCGTTTTGCCGACTTCGCGGAATCGGGCAACGAAACCACCGCACTGCAGCGCGCACGCGTGGCCGGCACGTTGGTGCCGGCCTGATCCTGCAAACGCGTTACTTGCCGCCCTCATCCAGCCAGCGCTGGTGATATTCCTCCAGCAAGCGCTGCAACGTAGCACCGATGCGGATGTAGTCAGGCTCGTTCAAGTTGGCCAGCGACACGCGCACCGACGGGTTGAGTGCACCAAATCCATTGCCGGGCAGCAGCACCACGCCGCTCTCCTTGGCCAGGCGGAACAGCACATCCGCCGGTTTGGTCTTGGTCTTGAACCATTGCACGAACGCCTCGCCGTAGGTCTTTCGGCCCACCACTTCGGCATCCAGGATGTTGTAGTACGCGACGTCATTCTCGTCTGCATCGCACTCGATGCCGATGGCCTGGTACAGGGCAGCCTTGCGCCCGCGCACGAGGCGCTTGACCGCGGCCTTGTAAGCATCCGGCTGATCCATGAGTGCATACAGCGAGAACAGTGCCATCTGCACCTGTTGCGGCGTCGACAGGCCTGCCGTGTGGTTCAACGCCACGGTACGGCTGTCCGCCACCAGGCGATCAATGAACTTGAGCTGATCGGGTTCGGTCGTGATGGACGCATAGCGCTGGTGCAGGATCTTGCGCTTGTCTTCAGGCAGCGCGGCCAGCTTGTCGTCCAGCACATTCTTCTCGTGCGTGGCGATGGTACCCAGCCGCCAGCCCGTGGCGCCGAAGTACTTGGAGTACGAATACACGAGGATCGTGTTGTACGGGGCCACCGCAAACAGCGACACAAAGTCGTCCGCAAACGTGCCGTACACGTCGTCGGTGAGGATGATGAGGTCGTTGCCGGCCTTGTGCCGCTCGTCCACGATGGCCTTGAGCTTCTTCAGGCCATCCTTGGAGATCTTGACTGACGGCGGGTTGCTCGGGTTGACGAGGAAGAACGCCTTCACGCTCGGATCACGCAGCTTGTCGAGTTCTTCGTCGGTGTATTGCCAGCCATTGAAGGGATCGGCATTGAGCTTGACCTCGACAAGCTGAAAGCTATTGAGCTCCGGAATCTCGATGTACGGCGTAAAGATCGGCATGCCCAGCGCAATCTTGTCGCCGGCATTGAGCAGGAAGTTTTCCTTGAGCGTACTGAAGAGGTAGGTCATCGCGGCCGTGCCGCCCTCCACCGCAAACAAATCAAACTGGCCGACGAACGGCGCACTGCCGATCATTTCCTGCTTCAGGTACCGCGCGGCAATCTGCTCACTGACCTTCAGCATGCGATCGGGCACCGGATAGTTGCAGCCGAGAATGCCGTTTACCATCTCCGCCAGAAAATCCTCGGCGGAAAGGCCAAGCTGATCGCGTACGTACGACACCGCGTGATGCAGAAACTTCACGCCGGGCACCTCTGCGTTGCGGCGTGCAAAGCTTTCAAAGCGGGCCTCAAAACCTTGCTTGGTCGGGATTCCACCAATCTTCTCGGCCAGGTACGAGAACGAGCGCTCGGACTCCTCCAGCGCGAACAGGCCAAGCTGGAAGAACCCATGGCGCGGCTCCAATGCCAGAAAATTCGGATTGCCGCGCCCGGCATTGAGCATGATGCGTTGCGAATCGCTCTGCGCGAGCTGGATCAGGACGTCCTTCAGTTCAAACGGGCTCAGTTGCCCAAGGGCTTCCAGCTCCTTGGATTTTTGCGTCGGATTGGTAGTCATCGCAGGTTCCAGTGGATGCGGCGTTGGCGAAGCGGCAGCCCGCCACGCATGGGCAGGCCGATGAGAGACGAGAGGCTCAGGCAAAGGCGATCACAAGCGGACCAAGCAAGGTCAGCAGCACGTTCGCCAGTGCGTAGGTAATGGCAAAGGGAATGGTCGGCACGCTGCTCTCGGCCTTCTCAAGCACGCCACCAAAGGCGGGGTTGGCCGAACGCGCGCCCGACAGTGCCCCCGCCAGCACGGCAACGTTGTCGTAACGGAGCACATAACGGCCAAACAGGTAGGTCAGGATCAACGGCACCATCGTGACGATCACGCCGGCAATGAAGATCGACACGCCGCTCTTCTGCAGCGTCGCCCACGCCTGCGCGCCGGAGCCCAGGCCCACGCACGCCACAAAGGCGGCCAAGCCCATGTCCTTGAGGATTTGCGATGCCGCATTCGGCAACTGGCCGAAGGTCGGGTGCTTGCCGCGCAGCCAGCCAAACACCAGCCCCGAGAGCAGCGCCCCGCCGCCGCTGCCCAGCGTGAGCGGAATACCGCCTACCTTCGCCACCAGCGTACCGATCAGCAAGCCGACCAGCACGCCCAGACCGAGATAAACGAAGTCCGTCTTGTCGCCGGGCGGCACGGGATAGCCGACTTCGGCAGACGCGCGCTTGATGTCGGACGGCGCCCCGTGCAGCGTGACGACATCACCGTGCAGCATGATGGTGCCGTCCAGCAGCGGTACAGCCTTGCCCATGCGCGTGATGCGCGCGATGTACACGCCGTGCTTCATGTCACGGGTGGCCTGTGCCTTCAACTCGCCCAGCGTCTTGTGGCTCGCACCCTTGCGCGTGAACACGACGTCGCGCACCTGCAGCGGCTGGTCCATGTCGGAAGACATGGCGGACTCGTCGCCCAGCAGCGTCCAGGCCCTGGCGGCGGCTTCGCGACGGCCGATCAGCAAGACGCGATCAGCGTGTTGCAGCTTCAACTTCGGCTCGATGGCGATTTCCTCGCCGTCGCGCAAGATGCGCTCGATGGTGATGCCGTCGTCCAGCGTGGTTTCGACTTCCGCCACAGTCTTGCCCGCGCCCGTGGTCACGTCGTACACGCGCCCGACCAGCGCCGGCAACGAGGCCACCTCGCCCTGCTCCAGCGGGCGCTTGCCGCCGGCCATTTCAAGCTCGGCTTTCTTGGCATCGTCGCGCAGCTCACGCCCCATCAGGCGCGGCAGAATGTTCACGCACATGATGATGGCGCCCAGGCTGCCGAACACGTATGTCACCGCATAGCCAATGGCCACGTTCGACTGCAGGTGTGCCACCTCATCGGCCGGCAAGCCCATGCGTGACAGGGCATCGCCCGCCGTGCCGATGACGGCCGACTGAGTCATGCCGCCCGCCGCAATGCCTGCAGTCAGCCCCTTGTCGAAGCCGAACAACTTGCCGCAGACAAGTATGGTGACCAGGCCGCTCACCGCAAGAAACACCGCCATGGCGATCTCGCGCAGCGTGCTGCGATTGAGGGAGCTAAAGAACTGCGGCCCGCTTTCGTAGCCGACCGCGTAAATGAAGAGCGCGAACATGATGCTCTTCACGCCAGAATCGATCGTCACGCCAAACTGGCTGATCAGCACCGCGGCAAGCAGCGATCCGCCCACGCCGCCGATCTGAAACTTGCCGAAATTGATCTTGCCGACCGCGTAGCCAACGGCAAGCGACAGAAAGAGCGCCGTCTCCGGCACGCTTTTGAACACGGTGTGAATCCAATCCATTGGCAGCGACTCTCCGGAAGGTCTTACGGACTTGTCTGATTGACCAAACAAACAGACATCACATGGTGCGCCACACCGTGCGGCGCACAACACGCTCGTGGACCTTAGAAGCTACACATCGGTGATGTCAATTTCACAAAATTTAACTGCCACAGCACAGATTTCGTGTTTTGCATTAGAAGATTGCGCCCAACGCAAACGTTGACGTGCCTGCATCTCGCTGCAATCATCGTCCATCAATAACATCGCTGACGGCCCGCCACGACCTGGCGCCCGGACAGCCCGAGCCGCCGGCTTCGCGCAAACCGCGACGCCCGGTCATCGATACAAAAGACAGGGACAAGACGATGAAAAGCAAAGTGGTGGTCTACGGACCGCTCTACGGGAAGTGGTACGCGATTCTGGTCAACGACGGCGTGGCCGAAGAATCGAATCAGTTCGGATCGTACGAAGCCGCCATGGGCTTCGCCTCAAACCGATATCCGGAGCTTGAGCAGGAGCGACAGCCCTACGCGCGGGGCCGCGAGGAAGAAGTGCAGGTCTGAGGCAGCGCATCAACGCTGCCTGTGCGCTTTCGTATATCAGTGCGACTGCACTGAGCAGAAACGTCCCGCAATCCAGTCGAACACGCTGCCCTCGCGAAGCGAGCGGCTTTGCGCGTCTTCACCGTAGCGGATCTGGTACAGAGGGTTGCCACCGGCATTACGCGTGCGGTAGAGCGTCTGCGCAATCACCGTGTAGGTGCGCTGCGCGCAGTCGAGCACCACCTGCTTGACCGAAGAACGGATCGGCTGGCCGTCTGACGTCTTGATCGTGAAATCGGGTAGGACGTTGCGCAACAGCTTGAAATGGACGGTGGGCGTGCCGGCTTGCGCCTCGACCTGCGGCTTGACCGATTGCTTGTCGACGTATGACACCACGCCAGTGGCGCCTACGAAGCGGCGCCAGCGATCATCGTCGCTGGCGCGCTCGGGCGCTGCGGATGCGGCAGGGCTTGCGGACACGGCCGGCGCAGCCGCCGACGTGGAGTCAGTTTGAGCAAACACGGGCATTGCTGCCCACTGTGCAACAACCAATAGGGTTGCTGCAATGGCGCGTTGCGGGCGCCAGCCTCCTGTCTTCATGGGTGGTCTCGCCTTGCTGCAAAAACTGAGCGGGCGATTCTACCGCGTCGGCCCAACCGTTCTCGTCACATCTGGTCGACGGGTTCGGCTGCGTCAATACCGGCAAACCGCAGATACAGCGTGCGCAGCGCCTGCGTCAGCGGGCCCGGCTGGCCGTTACCGATCTTGACGCCATCAATGGAAGCCACCGGCATCACGAACGTCGATGCGCTGGTGTAGAACGCCTCGGCCGCCTGTTGGGCTTCCTGCACGGTGAAGGTGCGCTCCTCCAGCGTCAGGCCATGCTCACGCGCCAGCGCCATGATTGACACGCGGGTGATGCCCGGCAGAACGGCATTCGACAGCGGGCGCGTGATCAGGCGCTTGTCTGCGGTGATGATGAACGCCGTGGACGACGCGCCTTCGGTCACGCGGTCGCCATCGGTCATCCAGGCTTCGTGGGCGCCAGCGGCGGCGGCCATCTGCTTGGCCATCACCTGCGGCAGCAGGCCGACGCTCTTGATATCACAGCGCTTCCAGCGCAAGTCCGGCACCGTCACCACGGTCGCACCCTTGCGCGCGAGCGGGCTGTCGACAATGGTTTTGACTTGCGTAAAAGCCACGGCTGTCGGCGTGATCTTGGCGGGAATGCCAAAGTCGCGCTCGGCCACGCCGCGCGTAACCTGCATGTAGACGACACCCTCGTCCAGACCATTGCGTGCCACCAGCTCTTCGCACACGCG
Organism: Ralstonia sp. ASV6; assembly: GCF_016429285.1. GTDB lineage: Bacteria > Pseudomonadota > Gammaproteobacteria > Burkholderiales > Burkholderiaceae > Ralstonia > Ralstonia flaminis. Next base: position 4,945 of record NZ_JAELUI010000012.1, on the reverse strand, counting down.
TGTCCATTCAGCCTCGGTGTATGGGTTCTCGATGTCGATCGCGGATAGCGAGCGCGTCAGGCGCGCGAGGTGCGCATCGCTGTCGACAAGCTTGCCGCGCGCGACGGCGGTCACTTCGTAAATGCCATCGGCAAAGGTGAAACCACGGTCCATGATGGAGACGGTAGCCTCGGCGGCGGGCACATATTGGCCGTTCAGGAAGACGATTCGGGACATGCTGGGAGGAAGAGATTCAAGGCGGGCGGGACTGCCCTGCCAAGGAATCTAAAGCATACGTGGGCCACACCGCGAATAACGTTTTGCGCCCGGGTTATGCGCAAACGGCATGAGGCGCCAGAAGCGTCCGGTAAACTTGCGGGTTTTCCGGATGCTTCCCGCCCCCTCGCCCGCCATGTCCGACCTCATCATCCGACCTGTAGCCGATACCGATCTGCCTGGCATTCTGGCCGTGCAGCGGGCGTGTTACGGGGATGGGTTCCTGGAGCCTGGCGATGCCCTCGCCAGCCGCTGGGCGCGCAGCCCGGCCATGTGCCTGGTCGCGCTGGATGGCGCAGCGGTGGTCGGCTACCTGCTCTCACATGCATGGCACGCATGGGCGCCGCCCAAACTGCACGTACCACTGCCGGCGGCAGATGCAGCGGACGTACTCTGGTTTGTGCATGACATGGCGATTGCACCGGCAGGCCGCGGCCAGTGCCTCGGCGAGCGACTGTACGCAACCGCGTGCACCAGCGCCCAGGCACAGGGCCTGCGCCAATCACGCCTGGTAGCAGTGCAAGGCGCCGATGCCTTCTGGCGCCGTCTCGGCTACCAATCCGCCGACATTGACAGCACACAGCTGGCGGCATTGCGCACCATCTACGGCGACGACGCCGAGTTGATGGAGCGCCCATTGTCCTGAGCGCCCGCCTCGTCACTCCGTTACAATTCGTAACGCTCGTATATCTTCTGTAAGACTGCTCGCGCTCGGTTCGAATACAGTGCGGCCGTCTTGAGGAATTCCCACATGCATAAGAACTTGGCGCTGTATGCGCTGGCCGCTATTGCGGCGCTGTCGTCCCAGGCCGTCCTGGCCCGAGTCAATGTCGATATCGGCATTGGCGTGCCGGGGCCGGTGTACGTCGCACCCGCGCCGGTCTATGCGCCTGCCCCCGTCTACGCACCGGTTCCGCCGCCCGCTTACTACGCACCACCTGTCTATGTGGCACCGCAGCCGGTGGTGGTTGCGCCGCCCGGCTACTACGAAGACCCGCGTGCCCGCGCATGGCAGGAACAGCAGTGGCGCGAGCAGCGCTGGCGTGAGCGCGAATGGCGCAAGCACCATCGCTATCACGACGACGATTGATTTCGCTCTCGGCGGCGATCAAGCCGCCTTCTTTGCCAGTCCCAGGTAGGTCTCGATCACGCGCGGGTTGACGGCCAGTTCCTGCGCTGGGCCTTCGAGCGTCATGCCCCCGGTTTCCAGCACATAGCCGTAGTCGGCCACCTGCAGGGCAGCGCGCGCGTTCTGTTCGATCAGCAGCGTCGCCACGCCGGTTTTGCGCAGGTCGCTGATGATGTGGAAGATCTCTTTCACGATGAGCGGCGCAAGGCCAAGGCTCGGCTCGTCCAGCATCAGCAACTGCGGCTTGGCCATCAGCGCACGCCCCACGGCCAGCATCTGGCGCTCGCCGCCGGAGAGCGTGCCAGCTTCCTGCACACGGCGCTCCTTCAGGCGCGGGAAGAGGTCGTAGACCACGTCCATCTGGTCGAGATAGTTACGTTCACCCGCGCGCTTGCGACGGTAGGCGCCGAGCACAAGGTTGTCTTCCACGCTCATGGTGGCAAACAGTTCGCGCTTTTCCGGCACGAGGCACATGCCGCGCGCCACGCGCTTCTCCACCGGTAGCCCGGTCAGGTTATGACCGAGATACGAAACCACGCCGTTGGCCGACCCCGTGGTCGGCAGCGCGCCCATGATGGCGCCCAGCATGGTCGATTTGCCCGCGCCGTTCGGGCCAATGACGGTGACGATCTGCCCCGCTTCCACCTTCAGGTTCGCGCCGTGCAGCGCTTCCACCTTGCCGTAGCGGACGTGCAGGTCCTTCACTTCGAGAATGATCGACATGCGCGTTCTCCTTATTCCACGCCGCCCAGATAGGCTTCAAGTACTGCCGGGTTTTGCTGCACTTCCTGCGGCAGCCCTTCGGCGATCTTGGTGCCGAACTCCATCACGACAAGCCGATCGGTCAGGTTCATGACAAAGTCCATGTCGTGCTCGACCAGCAGCACGCTCATGCCCTCCGCCTTCAACTTGGTGAGCAGTGCGGCCAGGGCCTGCTTCTCCTTGTAACGCAGGCCGGCTGCGGGTTCGTCAAGCAGCAGCAGTGCCGGGTCGCAGCACAGCGCGCGGGCGATCTCCAGAATCCGTTGCTGGCCAAGTGCCAGGCTGCCGGCTTCCTGATACATGCAATCAGCCAAGCCCACACGCTCCAGCTGGCGGCGCGCTTCGAACAGCAGCTTCTGCTCTTCAGCCTGGTTCATGCGCACCACGCTAGCAAGCACCCCACCCTGCGCCGCGAAATCACCACGCAGGTGGGCGCCGAGCGCCACGTTCTCGAGCACCGTCATGCCAGACAGCAGCTGCACATGCTGGAAGGTACGGCCGATGCCGCGCTTGACGATCTCGCGCGAGGGCTTGCCACTGATCTGTTCGCCTCGGTAAAGCACCTCGCCGCGCGTGACGGGCAGGACGCCGGTAACAAGGTTGAAGGTAGTCGACTTGCCGGCGCCGTTCGGGCCGATCAGGCCGATGATCTCGCCGGCCCTGACCTGGAAGCTGACATCGTTCACGGCAACGAGGCCACCGAACTCCTTGCGCGCGGCACGTACGTCGAGAATCAACTCACCCGCTTTCGGCTTCTCGCGCAGCGGCAGCTCCGGTGCCTCGTCCGGCGCGCGAGCTGTCGGCGCAGAGGGAAACAGTTTGCGGATGAACGGCCACACACCGTCACGCGCGTACTGCAGCAGCAACACCAGCAGCACGCCGAACACGATGATCTCGAAGTTGCCGTTGGAGCCCAGCAGACGCGGCAGAATGCTCTGCAGGCTGTCCTTGAGGATGGTCAGCAAACCCGCACCGAGCACCGCACCCCACACGTGGCCAACACCACCGACCACCGCCATGAACAGGTATTCGATGCCATAGTTCAGGCCAAACGGCGTCGGGTTCACCGCGCGCTGCAGGTGTGCATAAAGAAAGCCTGAGATGCACGCCAGCACTGCCGCAAACACGAAGATCACCACCTTCATCCACGCCGTGTTCACGCCCATCGCCTCGGCCATCGTGCCGCCCCCCTTGAGCGCGCGAATGGCACGGCCCGGGCGCGAGTTCAGCAGGTTCTGCACCGCCAGCACCGCCACCACCACGACCGCCCAGATCAGGTAGAACATCTCGCGCCCGGTCTGCAATGGCTTGCCAAGCAAGTTCAGCACGGGAATGCCGTTCAGCCCGTCGTACTTGCCCAGAAACTCCAGATTGCCGAACAGGAAAAACAACGACAACCCCCAGGCAATCGTCGCCAGCGGCAGGTAGTGACCCGACATGCGCATCGTGATGAGCCCGATCACATAGGCGCAAACCATCGTGATGACCAGCCCCGCGAGTAAGCCAAGCCACGGAGACAACCCGTACTGCGTCGTCAGATATGCCGTGCTGTACGCACCCAGGCCAACAAACGCTGCCTGCCCAAACGAGGTCAGCCCGCCGACCCCCGTGAGCAGCACAAGACCCAGCGCGACAAGGCTATAGAGCCCGATGTAATTCAACAGCGTGATCCAGAACTCGGGCGTGGGCACCACGGGGATCAGCGCCAACACAACCACAAACACGGCGGTCAGCACGCGGTTGCGCGAGAGCCAGCCGCGCTGGCCAGCCTGGTCGGAAGATTTGGTGAGCGTGGTCATCGGCTTATTCCTCTTCTTCGACGTGCTTGGTGGTGAGCGACCGCCACAGCAGCACGGGGATGATCAGCGTGAACACAATCACCTCCTTGAACGCCGATGCCCAGAACGATGAGTACGACTCCAGCAATCCCACCAGCAGCGCGCCCAGAGCAGCCACCGGATAGCTGACCAGCCCGCCCACGATGGCACCCACGAACCCCTTCAGGCCGATCAGGAAACCAGACTCGTAGTAGACCGTGGTGAGCGGCGCGATCAGAACGCCGCACAGCGCGCCCAGTGCCGCGGCCAGCGTAAAGGCCAAGCGGCCGGCTTGCGTGGTGCCGATGCCAACCAGCCGCGCCCCCAACCGGTTCACGGCCGTGGCACGCAACGCCTTGCCCGACACCGTACGTCCAAAGTAGAAGTACAGCCCCACAATCATCAGCAGCGACACCGCCACCACCCACAGGCTCTGGCCTGACACCGAGAGCGCGCCCAGATCGAAGCGCGCATCCGAGAAGGCATCGGTACGCGAGCCTTCCGCGCCGAACATCACGAGACCCAGCCCCACCATCGCAAAGTGCACCCCCACCGAGACGATCAGCAGCACCAGGGTGCTCGCTTCGGCCAACGGCTCGTAGGCTAGGCGGTAGATCATGGGCCCCATCGGAATGACGATGAGCAGCGCGAGCGCCACCTGCACGGCCATCGGCAACGTCATTGGCGCAAGCATGCTGGCTGCGGCGTACACCGCCAGCGGAAAGACCAAGTACTTGCCCGCGTAGATCGCACCCGTGCGCAACGCATGCAGGCGTAGTTCGGGTTGCAACAGCGTGCGGCCCATCTCGACGAGAAAGGTCAGCACACCGAGGACAACGAGCATCGACGCAGACAGCGGCGCCTTGTTTGCCTGAATGGCCGCCAGCGTGAGCGCGCCATAGGCGACGAACTCCCCCTGCGGGATGAAGATCACGCGCGTGACCGAAAACACCAGTACGAGCGCCAATGCCAGGAGCGCGTA
>NZ_JAELUI010000129.1 GCF_016429285.1 Ralstonia sp. ASV6 | reverse complement strand
CGGCCATGCTCACGCGGGCCATCAGCCGGCTGAGCCACTGCGCGTAGCGTGAGATGAAGCGCGACGAATGCGCCTCGATGCCGACCGTGACGACCGGCTTGTTGCGAAGCACCGCACGGAGCATGGCTTTGGCAACGGTTTCGGGCTTGAGCCCACGCAGCTGGTAGAGCTTGGTTGCGCGGGCACGCAGTTTGGCCTGCTGCGCCTCGGTCGTGCCGGCGTAGACGGTGGAGGCCATGATTCCCGTCTCGGCAAAGCCCGGGCAGATGGCCGAGACGCCAATGCCCTGCCCAGCCAACTCACCTCGCATGCATTCGGACAGCATCAGCACGGCGGCCTTGGTGGTCGCATACGCGGCAAGGTCGCGTGAGGGTGCAAAGGCCGCTGCCGACGCGGTATTCAAGATGTGCCCACCCTGCCCGCGCGCCACCATCTGCCTGGCGAACAGCCGCGCGCCGTGGATCACGCCCCACACGTTCACATGCAGGATGCGTTGCCAATCGCGCTCGGAGGTGTTGACAATGCCGCCGGCCATACCAATGCCTGCGTTGTTGACGACAATGTCAGCGCCACCCAGCACCTTGCCGACCCAATCGACCAGGGCTTCCATCTGCTCGGCGTTACCGACGTCAACGGTGCGTGCCCATGCCTTGCCGCCGGAGAGGCGGATAAGCGTAGCGGTGCGCTCGGCGTCCTCCGCGCGGATGTCGACTGCGACGATGGCCGCGCCTTGTTCCGCAAACTCCAGCGCCGCACAACGCCCGATGCCGCTGCCCGCACCGGTGACGACGGCCAGCTTGCCCGTGAGCGGTTTGCGCGGGTTGTGCCCATCATGCTGGCGGGCACGCTGCAGCGCCTCGGATTCAGGCTTCCCCTCGGCATGCTCGATCAACTCGCGCGCCATCCCCGCCATACGCTCGGCATGCGTGACCGGCAGCCAGTGCCGCGCGACGACTTCACGCCGCCAATAGTTCGGCACCCAGCGCGCGAGATCCTCCGACAGCGCTGGGCTCACGTACTTGTCCAGCGTCGGCACGATCACCTGCACCGGTGCATGTGCAACGCGCTTGCGTGGCGTGAACAGGCTGCGGATGAAGTTGGCGCGATACAGCGAGACACCGCGTACCCCATCGGCCGTCTGTGTGGCACGCGGCGCGATGGTGGTCTTCTCCACGCGACGCAGCACGCGCGGCCAGGCCCGGCCCAGCCAGAGGCGCCAGCTCAACTCCGGCACGATCGGCAGATGGAACAGCAGCACGTACCACGAGCGCACGAGTTGCCCCAGCATCTTGCCCAGCGACGCTGGCGTCGGCCGCAGCAGCCGCGCGCGCATCCAATACCCAACGTGATCCAGGCACGGCCCCGAGCACGACGTGTACGACGCGATGCGCCCGCGCAGGCGCGCTTCCGTCACGAACTCCCACGACTGGATCGAACCCCAGTCGTGCGCAATCAGGTGAACAGGCTTGCTCGGGCTCAGCGCATCAATTACGGCGATGAAGTCGTCGGTCAGCCGCGCGAACGTGTAATTGCGCATTCCCTTGGGCGCGCTCGATTGCCCTGCGCCGCGCACGTCATAGGCGATGACGTAGTAGTCGCGCGCGAGTAGCGGCGCCATCTCGTGCCAGACCTCGCTGTTGTCCGGGTACCCATGGACGAGCACGACGGTCGGGCGAGCTGGATCGCCCCAGGTCTTGACGGCGAGTGCGACATCACCGGATTGCACGGTGCGCTCAGCGCGCGGAAAAGCGGCGGCCGGCTCGAACAGCGCCAGCGGGGCCTCTTCAAGAAGCGTTTTCATCTGTGGCTCCGCAAGCATCATGCGGCACGCTGCTGCGCGAGCTGGCGTTGCTGCTGCCGTTGTTGCCACCTGCGCACGTGCGGCAGGTCGTCGTCGAGCCAGTAGGCATCGTCCTCTGTAATGACGAGCAGCTCTTCGAACTTGGCGCCCACCCCGTGGAAGCCCAGGTGCGGCTCGACTGCCCACAGGCCCGGCACCGGCGCGTGCTCGGAGCGGCGGTCGATCGACCATAGCGGCGACCACCCTTCCTGCTTGCCGCTGCGCACTTGGTCAAGGATCAGGTTGCGCGTGGCATTGAGCCCGAAGCGCGCCACGAAGCGCGGCTTGGACGGGCTTTCCAGCTTGGCCACGCGATGTGCCAGTACCTTGAACGGATAGGCCTTGTGACGCGGCTCCACACCCTGCTTCATGCAAAGCTGATCGACCGCTCGGGCCACATCCGCCATCGGGCGACGCTCACGGATCAGACGCACGATCAGCTCGCGATGTGCCATCAGATCGTCCTGCAGTTGTTCAAGGATGGCGTTCTCGCCAAGACACGTGGCATAGCCCACGTCGGCAATCACCCCGTTACGCACCGGCGCCACATCCAGAATGACTGGCATGTTCTCCTCCAGCCGCCGCGACGAGGGGAAGAACGCCATGTTGAAGCCGGCCATGTGCGTCAGGCCGGAGAACCCCTGAAACGCCGTGCGATCGCCAAACCAGGCGAACGGCTTGTGCAGCCAGTCGTGCACGCCGCGGTCACCCAACCACTCGGTGAGCAGCTTGGCTGCATCCTTCTCCGTCATGCCCGGGCGCAACATGCCCCCGACCGCTTCAACGCATTGGTAGGCGAGTTGCTGGATTTCACGAAACTGCGCGAGTTCGTCGACACTGGCGCGCGCCAGGGTGGGGTTCGGCATGGCCGGTCTCCTTGCGAACCCATTGACGCTTTGGCCGCGCGATGCGGATTGCGAACAGGCTCTGAGTCTGGTTATCGAGGGGTGCTCAATGGCACCACGCACAATGTTCCATTACTCAATGGCAAAGTCAATGCGGGACTTTTCTGGCGTTTGAAAACGCCATGTGACCGGTAACCGACAGGAAAACGAGATCAGCTAGCGCGGCGCTGGCGCACCGCTTCGAACAGGCAGATGGCTGCTGCGGCAGCCACGTTGAGGGATTCCATGCCGCCTGGCTGGGGGATCGTTACGGGTGTGGTCACCGCCGACAGCCATGCGTCGGACACGCCCGCACCCTCGTTACCAAAGACCCAACCGACGGGCGCATTCAATCGCACATCGAAGACGGCCTGCTTGGCGTGCGAGGACGTTGCCAGCAACGGCACCTGAATGCGCGGATGCACGTTCTCGAACGTGCAGTGCTCAACAATATTCAGGTGGAAATGCGCGCCCATTGCAGCGCGCAAAGTCTTGGCCGACCACGCGAAGGCACACCCCGCCGTCATGAACACATCGCGCACACCTGCCGCCGCAGCGCAGCGCAGGATGGAGCCGACGTTGCCGGCGTCCTGAATACCATCCAGGATGACGCAATCGGCATCGATGACTTGCGGCAGATGACCTTCAGGCGTTTCGATCAAGGCGATCAGATCCACGCCATTGACAACCGTGGTGAGCTGGGAAAACAGGTTGTCGGCCAGCAGGATGACAGTCTGCGGATCAATGCGATCGAGCAGCACCGTGACTTCCGGGTGAGCGACATGACGCTCGGAAACCAGGATCTGGGCGGGCGTCTGGCCTGCATCCAGAAAGGCAGCAACCAGATGCACGCCGTCGAGCACGGATTGTCCTGCGCGTCGGCGTTGCTGTGTCGAGCCCGACAGCGCTTTCAGGTGCTTGAATACGGCGTTGTCGCGGGAAGTGATGTGCTTCATGAAAATCAGTCGTCCCAGGCGGGGCTACCACCCGCAGTCGTTGCAGCCGGCGCTTCCAGCGCACGGCGCACCGGTGCAAACGAGCGGCGATGATGCGGTGTCACGCCATGCGCTTCAATGGCGGCCAGATGCTGAGGCGTGCCATAGCCGGCGTGTACGTCAAAGCCGTACGCCGGAAACACCGCGTGCAAAGCAACCAACTGCCGGTCACGCGTGACCTTGGCAAGAATCGACGCCGCCGAAATCTCCTGCACCAGCGCATCGCCTTTGACGATGGCCTCCACGGCAAACGGCACCTGCGGACAGCGATTGCCGTCCACCTGTACGAGGTCAGGCAGCGTGCCCTTTGCGGCCACGCCTTGCACGGCGCGCTGCATGGCCAGCATGGTCGCATGCAGGATGTTGATCCGGTCGATCTCCTCGACGGTCGCTTCTGCCACGTGCCAGGCGAGCGCCTTTTCGATGATCTCGTCGTACAGCGCCTCGCGTTTTTTGGCGGTGAGGATCTTGGAATCGGCCAGCCCAGCAATCGGCTTGCGTGGGTCGAGGATGACGGCAGCGGCTGTCACCGGCCCGGCCAGCGGCCCACGGCCAGCTTCATCTACGCCACATAGAATGCGGTGCGCACGCTTATCGGCATTGTCTGCCGACTCCTGCGACAGCAGCAGGCCCAGCTGATCCGGATTGGGTTTGCGGGAAGCCATGGCGTTAAAGCTGACCGCGGCTGCGCAGCAGGTCGACCACGACCTTCGCACCGATCTCCGCCATGTTCTGCTTGAGCGTCAAGTGCATCTGTGTGAAATGCTCGCGCAGGAAGGTGGCATTGCCGTGGTCGCTCAATTGCAGCAGCGTCTCACGCGCAAGCGCCTCGGGCGTTGCGTCGTCCTGCAGCAGTTCGGGCACGACAAAGCGGCCGGAAAGGATGTTCGGCAGCCCCACGTAAGGCAGATACCCCTTGCGCTTCATGATCTGCGCCGTCAACCAGGGCACCTTGTAGGTGATGACCATGGGCTTCTTGTACAGCGCAGCTTCCAGCGTGGCCGTACCGCTGGCGAGCAGAATCACGTCAGCAGCTTCCATGGCCGCGTGCGACTGGCCGTCCACCACCCACAGATGCAAGCCCGGGTGCTCGGCACGCAGGGCATCGACCCGCTCGCGCAGCGTCACGCTGGCGGCCGGCAGCACGAATGCGATGTCCGGCTCAACCGCCTGCATGCGTGCCATGGCGGCGAACAGCGTCGGCCCGAGGTTCTTGACCTCGGAGTTACGGCTGCCCGGCAGCACCGCCACGATCTTGCGACCCATCGGAAGACCCAGGCGCGTGCGTGCACCTTCCACGTCCGGCACCAGCGGAATCACGTCTGCCAGCGGATGACCGACATAGGTGGCCGGAATGCCAGCCTTGGCGTAGATTTCGGGCTCGAACGGAAACAGGCAGAGGATGTGGTCAACGGCCTTGGCGATCGTTTTGATGCGCCCGGCACGCCACGCCCAGATCGACGGGCTAACGAAGTGCACCACCGGTACACCTGCCCGCCGCATGGCGATCTCGACGTTGAAATTGAAGTCCGGTGCATCGACTCCGATGAAGGCCAGCGGCGGATTGGACAGCAGATCCTGCTTGAGCCCCTTGCGAATGGCGAGAATCTCACGCAGTTGACCAAGCACTTCCACGTAGCCGTTGACCGACAGCTTGTGCATCGGCCAATTGGACTGGAAGCCCTGCTCGGCCATGCGCGCACCGCCGATGCCGTTGTAGACAATATCGGCGGGCAGTTGTGCGTGCAGCCCCCTGAGCAGCAGCGAGGCCAGCAGATCGCCGGACGCCTCGCCGGCCACCATGCCGATGCGGCGCGCCGGTGCAGCCCCCTGGGCTTGCTCGATCAACGCACGATGCCGCGCTTGGTGGCGGCGATGAAATCAGCAAACGCGGTCAGCACTTCACGCGTCGGGGCATCGTCAGCCTGCGCGATCTGTGCCGCAATCTCGGCCTTGGCCTGATCGAAGCTCAGATCGCTCTTGTAGAGCAGCTTGTACGATTGGCGCAAGCCTGTGATCTGCTCTGCCGTGAAGCCGCGGCGGCGCAGACCTTCGACGTTGATGCCGTGCGGCGCGGCCTTGTTGCCACCCTTGTCGCTCGCGGCAATCACGAACGGCGGCACGTCCTGCACCAGCGCTGACGCACCGCCCAGCATCGCATGCGCACCGATGCGCACGAACTGGTGCACACCCGACATGCCGCCCAGAATGGCCCAATCGCCCACTTCCACGTGGCCGGCAATCTGCGCGTTGCTCGAGAACACGGTGTGATTGCCCACGCGGCAGTCGTGCGCGATGTGCACGTAGGCCATGATCCAGTTGTCGTCGCCAATGGACGTGATACCGGCATCCTGCGAAGTGCCGGTGTGGATCGTGGTGAATTCGCGGATGGTGTTGCGGTCGCCAACGATGAGCTGCGTCGGCTCATCGCGGTACTTCATGTCCTGCGGGCGGCCGCCCACCGACGCGAAATGGCCGATGCTGTTGTCGCGACCGAGCGTGGTGTAGCCCTCGACCACGGTGTGATGACCGACACGTGTGCCCGCACCCATGCGCACGTTGGGGCCCACGACGGTAAAGGCGCCGATCTCGACGCTCGAATCCAGCTCGGCCTTTGGGTCGATCAGCGCGGTCGGATGAATCTTGCTCGTGCTCATGCGGCTCCCTTCGGTTCGTCCTTGATGATCGCGCACATGATTTCGGCTTCGGCGGCAACCTCGTTGTCCACCATGCCGAACACCTTGAACTTCCAGAAGCCACGCTTGCCACGCAGCAGTTCCGCGTGCAGGCAGAGTTGATCACCAGGCACGACCTGCCGCTTGAAACGGGCGCCATCAATGGCTGTGAACAGATAGAGATCGTTCTCGTTGCGTTGGTGACCGGGCTCACCAAAGGTCAACAGTGCCGCAGTCTGCGCCAGCGCCTCGAGAATCAGCACACCCGGCATGACCGGATGCCCCGGGAAGTGGCCGTTGAAGAACGGCTCGTTGAACGTGACGTTCTTGATGGCCTTGATGCGCTTGCCCGATTCAAACTCGACCACGCGGTCGACCAGTAGCATCGGGTAGCGATGCGGCAGCAGGTCGAGGATCTTCTTGATGTTGAAATCGCTGACGAGGCTGGTCGTCGCATTCGTCACATTCGATGCTTCGGTCATGATTCTTTGCGCAGGTCTTTGACCTGCTGTTCCAGTTGTTGCAACCGTTCGCGCATGCGCGTCAGGCCTCGGACGATGGCCGCGTTACGTTCCCAATCGCCGTGCGGCATAAACGGGAAGACGCTGGTGAAGTGACCACCGGGTTTGGTGATGGATTTGGTGATGGACGTACCGCCCGAAACAGTCACGCGGTCCGCAATTGTCAGGTGGCCGGCAAAGTTGGCTGCGCCACCGATGATGCAGTAGCGCCCGATCTTCGTACTGCCGGAAATGGCTGCACAGCCCGCGATGACGGTGTACGCACCAACATGCACGTTGTGCGCAATCTGCACCTGGTTGTCGATTTTGCAGCCCTGCTCAACCACCGTGTCGGCCATGGCGCCGCGGTCGATGGCGGTATTCGCGCCAATCTCCACATCGTCGCCAATCACTGTACGGCCGATCTGCGGAATCTTCACCCACTCGCCGCCTTGCGGGCCGAAGTCTGGCGCAAAGCCGAAACCATCTGCACCAATCACTACGCCGCTGTGCAAGATGCAGCGCGCACCCACCACACAGCCGTGGTAGATCGAGACGTTTGCGTAGAGGAGCGTGTCGTCGCCAATGCGCGCATCCGCGCCGACGAAGCCATTGCCAGCAATGCGCACGCGCTCTCCGAGCACGGCGCCCGCCTCGATGATCACGTTCGGGCCGATTGAGCACGATGCCGGCACCACGGCCCCCTCACCTACGCTCGCGCTCCGGTGGATACCGGGCACTACCGGCCGCGCAGTCAGCGCAACAAAGCGCTGGGCAACGCGGGCAAACGCAGCATACGGATTGGCGGCCACCAACCAGTTCCGGCCATTGACATGGCCTTGGGCGGCAAGCGTTTCCAGATCGCGGGGCGACACGATGATCGCCCCCGCACTGGAGTCCACAGCCTGATTGAGATACAGCGGATTGGAAAGGAAGGCGAGCTGATCGGCGCCGGCCTGATCCAGCGGCGCGATCGACTTGACGATCAGGCCTGCGTCACCCTGGACGGTCGCGCCGAGCGACGCGGCAAGTTCACCAAGCGAAAACGACATGCGAACAACCTCATTTCGCCGATTGCGAAGCCGCGTTCAGCGCCTTGAGCACATCGTCGGTGATGTCGATGCGCGGATTCACATACACCGCTTCCTGCACGATCAGATCGTACTTGCGCTGCTCCGCGATCGAACGGATCACTCGGTTGGCGCGCTCAAGCACCTGGGCCAGCTCTTCGTTGCGACGCTGGTTCAGGTCTTCGCGGAACTCCCGCTGCTTGCGCTGGAAATCGCGGTCCAGATCGGACAGCTCGCGCTGGCGGCGGGTGCGGTCAGCATCAGCCAGCACGGCCGAGTCCTTGTCCAGCTTGTCGGACATCGCCTTGAGCTTGGCGGCCGTGTCCTGCAGATCGCGATCGCGCTTGGCGAACTCAGCCTCCAGCTTCGCCTGAGCCGCCTTGGCGGGCTGCGAATCGCGCAGGATGCGCTCGGAATTGACAGCGGCGATACGTGCTTCCTGCGCAGCAACCGGCAGTGCAAAGCTAGCGGCGGCGAGTGCTGCGAAGGCAACCGACACGCCCATGCGGGACAATGTGACGCGTGTGGATTTCATGATGAATGCAGTCATTAGAATGCCGTCCCGATCTGGAACTGGAAGCGTTGAGTCTGGTCTTCGGCCTTCCGCTTGATCGGGAAGCCCATGCTGATCTTCAGCGGACCAATCGGCGACAGCCACGACAGGCCGAAACCGGTCGAGTAGCGCATGTCGCTAAGCTTGTACGGCTGGGCGGCTTCTGCGAACACGTTACCGTAGTCGAAGAAGGTGAACAGGCGAACGGTGCGGTCCACACCCGAGCCCGGCAGCGGGAAGATGAACTCCACGTTGCCGACGATCTTGCTGGCGCCACCAATGGCAATACCGTTGGCATCGCGCGGGCCCAGCGTGCTGGTTTCATAACCACGCACCGAGCCGATACCACCCGCGTAGTAGTTCTTGAAGATCGGGAAGTCCTTGCCGCCGTAGCCGCGGCCGTAGCCGAACTCGTTGTTGAAGGCCAGCGTGAACGACTTCGAGACCGGGTAGAACCACTGGTGCTGGTAATACGCGCGGTAATACGTGATGCCGCCCGGAACACCAATTTCCAGATTGGCCTGCTGATAGCGGCCACGGGTCGGGACCAGCGCGCTGTCACGCTGATCCTTCGACCAACCGATCGTGAACGGGAAGTTGTTGGTGATGCTACCGTTCTTCGCAACCCAGTTCTGATAGGCCAGCGGCGTGTTGGACGACACGTCGATGGACGTGCGCTCGTAGCCGATACCAAAGAACACGGTGTCGGTTTCCGAGAACGGCACCCCAAACTTCATGTTGCCGCCCTGCTGCACGATCTTGTACGTCGTATCGCCGGTGTAGTACAGCGGCTGATAAGTGCGGTAGTACAGTTCGGTCGAGCGGCTGATACCGTCGGTCGTGAAGTACGGGTCGTACTGCGTTACCGCGATGGTACGGTTTGCCTTGGAGGTGTTCACATCCAGGCCCAGGCTGGTACCGGAACCGAACACGTTGTCCTGACGGATACCGGCCGAGAGCACCACCTTGTCAGTCGACGAGAAGCCCACACCCAGGTTGATCTGGCCGGTCGGCTTTTCCGTCACGTTGACGTTGACGTCCACCTGGTCTGACGTGCCCGGCACGTCTTCGGTAGTGATGTTCGCATCAGTAAAGTAGCCCGTGCGGTTGATGCGGTTCTGCGAAAGCTGCAGCTTCTCGCCGTCAAACCACGAAGCTTCCATTTGGCGCATTTCACGGCGCACCACTTCATCGCGCGTCTTGCTGTTGCCAAGCACGTTGACGCGGCGCACATAGACGCGACGGCCTGGATCGACCACCAGCGTGAGCGCAACCGTACGGTCCTTCTGGTTGATCTGCGGCTGGGGGTTGATCGTGGCAAAGGCGTAACCGTACGTGCCAAGCAGATCGGTGATCGATTTGGTCGTGGCCGACAGCTTCGCCGAGGAGAACACATCGCCCTGCTTGAGCTTGATGAGCTTCTCCATCTCGGCCTGCTTGGAGAGCAGTTCACCAGTCAGCTTGATATCCGACACCTTGTACTGCTCACCCTCGTGGATGTTCAGTGTCAGGTAGATGTCTTTCTTGTCAGGCGTAATGGAAACCTGAGTCGACTCGATCGCGAATTCCAGGTAACCACGATCCAGGTAGAACGAGCGCAGCGCTTCCAGGTCGGCGGTCAGCTTCTGCTTCGAGTACAGATCGTTCTTCGTGTACCACGACAGCCAGTTGGGCGTGGACAGCTGCATTTCGTCGCGCAGGTCACTTTCCTTGAAGGCCTTGTTGCCGACGATATTGATCTGGCGAATCTTGGCCGTCGGGCCTTCGTCCACCGTGAAGGTGATCGACACGCGGTTGGCGTCGACCGGCGTTACAGTGGTCGACACATCGGCGGCGTAGTAGCCGCGCGAGACGTACTGACGCTTGATTTCCTGCTCAGCACGGTCGATCAGCGACTTGTCGTAATAGCGGGCTTCGGCCACGCCCACGCCACGCAAGGTACGGCGCAGTGCGTCCTTGTCAAACTCCTTGAAGCCGATGAACTCGAGCTGCGAGATGGCCGGACGCTCTTCCACGCGCACCACCAGCACGTTGCCTTCGGCACGGATCTGCACGTCCTTGAAGAAGCCGGTGTTGTAGAGCGCGCGGATCGATTCGGCACCCTTCTCGTCGGTGAAGGTCTCACCTACCTTCACGGGCAGATAGCCGAACACGGTACCCGGTTCGACGCGCTGCACCCCCTCCACGCGAATGTCCTTCACGACGAACGGCTCCACTGCATGAGCCTGACCGGCAGTCACGGTCAGCACGGAGGCCGCCAGCACGCTGAGCGGGAAGCGATGTTGTCTGATCAATCTAATCCCCTAAATTGGATCCGGTTGGAATCCACTTCCGAGTGTTTTCAAAATCTTGGGTTGCCCGCTCACGCTTGTTGCAACGCATAGACTTGCCGACAAAAACAAATGCGGTCTAGCCTCGAGTCAGAAACAGCCGACTCAAATCGTTGTACAAGGCGAGCGAAGTGAGAAGCAGAATGCAGGCGACGCCGATCTTTTGGAGTACTGCTTGCCAGGATTCCGGCACGGGTCGGCCTGTCAAAAATTCCACGCAATAATACAGCAAATGCCCCCCATCCAATACCGGAACGGGCAACAAGTTCAGGACACCAAGGCTGACGCTGATCAGCGCAAGAAAACCTACAAACGTCTGCCAGCCAAGGCTTGCCGCCTTGCCAGCAAAGTCCGCCACCGTAATCGGACCGCTCAGATTCTGCAGCGAAGCCTGTCCTACGATCATCTTGCCCAGCACCTGCAGTGACAGCACCGAGGTCTGCCAGACCTGGCGCAATCCATGCACCAATGCGGCGCCCGGCGTATCACGCATCAGCGCGGTCTCGACCTTCTGGTTGAGCTGCGCGCCAAGCTTGCCGACCTTCGCCCCATTCTGGTTCTTCGGATCGGCGTCGGCATCGGGCCGCACCGGCAGCGTCATTGGTTCGCCGTTGCGCAAAATATCGATCGAAGCGTTCTGCTCCGGCATGGCGCGAATCTGGCGGATGAGATCCATCGCTTGGTCTGCAGGCTGCCCAGCGAAGCGGACAATCTGGTCACCGGCGCGCAACCCGGCACGGGCAGCAGCACTATTTGGCAGAACATCGACGATGGTGACCGGCCCGCCCAGCAGGCGCAACCCGATCTGGTCGATCACGTCGGCCTGGGGCGTACGCGCGGGGCTCGGCAAGCCCTGCAGGCGAACCGTGCGCTCCGTGCCATCGGTACCACGCACCTGCACGAGCGCGTCATGCCCGCCGATGCCTGCCGAATACAAACGCATGCGCACATCGCTCCAGCTACGCACAGGGCTCGGGGCTTCAACGTCGGTGCCGACGGCAATCACATGATCCTTCGCACGCAGATCCGCCTGCGCAGCAATGCTGCCTGGGGGCGGCGCACCGAGAATGGGCACCGGCTCAACGGCCCCAACCCACGCGAGGACGGCGTACAGAACGATCGCCAGCAGGAAGTTGGCGACAGGGCCCGCAGCCACGATGGCGAAACGCTTATAGACAGGCTGATGGTCGAAGGTTCGTGGCAGATCTTCGGGCAGGATTGGCGGGTCCTTTTCTGGGTCCCTCGTGCCCTCGCCCAACATCTTGACGTAGCCGCCGAGCGGAATGGCGCAGATGGTCCACTCGGTGCGGTCTGGGCCGCGGCCGACATGGCGGAACAGCACCTTGCCGAAGCCGACCGAGAACCGCAGCACTTTCACGCCGCACAAGCGCGCGACACTGTAGTGGCCCAGTTCATGAATGACGATCAGCACCGCGATCGCAAAAACAAACGCTAAAACGGTCTGCAAGAACCTTCTCCGGATGCACTGATGGGCGTGCACGGGCGCAACCCGCGCGAGCACACTATGTTACCCGCTCGCTCTGACGGAGCACTTGTCACGCAGCTGGCAGATGCACGCATGCCGTCGCAATGTAGCGCTCGGCCTGGCCACGCGCCTGCGCGTCAGCGGCAAAGACGGTGTCGAGCGAGTCTGCCGGCACGATGGAAGCACGCGCCAGCGTGTCGCCCACCACGGCGGCAATATCGGTAAAGCGAATGCGGCGCTGCAAAAATGCGTCGACCGCCACCTCGTTGGCGGCATTCAGCACAGCAGGTGCCGTGCCACCGGCGCGTAGTGCATCAAATGCTAGTGCGAGGCACGGGAAGCGGTGCAGGTCCGGCGCCTCGAAAGTCAGTGTGCCGGTGGCGGCCAGGTCCAGCAGCGGCACACCAGCCTCAATGCGCTCCGGGTGCGCCAGCCCGTATGCAATCGGCGTACGCATGTCTGGGTTGCCGAGCTGTGCCAGTACCGAGCCGTCGTCGTAGCCGACCATTGAATGGATCACGCTCTGCGGATGGATCAGCACTTCAAGGCGCTCGACCGGCACACCGAACAGCCAGTACGCCTCGATCACCTCCAACCCCTTGTTCATCATGGTGGCGGAGTCGACAGAGATCTTGCGTCCCATGACCCAGTTGGGGTGAGCGCAAGCTTGGTCGGGCGTAACGTCTGCGAGGGTGTCCACGGCACGCGTGCGGAATGGGCCGCCCGAGGCAGTCAAGACGATACGCGACACGCCACGGCCAAACGTGGGGGCCTGCTGCGGCAGGCACTGGAAAATGGCGTTGTGCTCGCTGTCGATCGGCAGCACGGTGGCGCCATGCTGGCGCACGGCGTCCATGAAGAGCGCGCCGGACATCACCAGCGCTTCCTTATTGGCCAGCAGTACGCGCTTGCCCGCACGCACAGCGGCCAGCGTGGGGCGCAAGCCTGCGGCACCAACAATGGCCGCCATTACCGCATCGCAATCAGGGTGCGCTGCGGCCTCCTCCAGCGCCTCGGGGCCAAAACGGATGTCGATGCCAGCCGCATCTGTACCAAGCTGCTCGCGCAGCGCATCAGCGGCCGCTGCCGAGCCAAGCACAGTCATCTGCGGACGAAACTCACGACACAACTTGGCGAGCTTGTCGGCCTGCGCATTGGCGGTGAGCGCGAATACGCGGTACTTGTCTGGGTGACTGCGCACCACGTCGAGCGTGCTGTCACCAATGGAGCCGGTCGCGCCAAGAACGGTCAAACGCATCATGTTCGTGGACGCCT
This sequence comes from Ralstonia sp. ASV6, assembly GCF_016429285.1. Taxonomy (GTDB): domain Bacteria; phylum Pseudomonadota; class Gammaproteobacteria; order Burkholderiales; family Burkholderiaceae; genus Ralstonia; species Ralstonia flaminis. The sequence continues at coordinate 1,900 of NZ_JAELUI010000129.1, read as the reverse complement.
CAGGAAATCAGCAACGCGGCCAGGGGGAACACCGGCAACAGCGCGTCGATACGGTCAAGCACGCCGCCATGGCCAGGCAGCAGTCGGCTGCTGTCCTTCATGCCGACCTGGCGCTTGAGAAGAGACTCAAACAAATCGCCGCCGATGCTTGCGGCCACCAGCACGATCGTCAGCGCCAGAGCGACGGCTGCGCCGTTCTGGTCGAACTGGTGCGAGAACCATGTCGGCGCAAACCAATGCGTAACACCTGCCACCGTCGCGATGATTGCCACGAGCACTGCCCCACCGATCGCGCCTTCCCATGACTTGCCGGGGCTGATGGTCGGCGCCAGCTTGCGACGGCCGATGGCCTTGCCAACGAAATAGGCACCCACATCTGCCGCCCATACGAGCACCGCGACGGAGAGCAGGAAAGCCACCCCCTGCGCGCGCAGCGCGATGGCTGCATGCACGAACGCCGGCAAAATCACCAAGCCCAGCAAGGTAAAAACAACCTTGCGTATGCTACGCAATTCGCGCACGCCGCCAGCCAGCAGCCCCCAGGCCACTACCCACGCGATCACCGCACCATGGAACAGCGGCCGCACATCCCCACACACAGGGATGTCGTGCCAGGCGATCGTCAGCACAACGACGACCACTGCATACAGCATCGGCCCCCACCAGCCCGGCAACCGCACGAGCCGCCCCCATTCCCAAGCTGCCAGCATGGCAAACACCGTCACCAGCCCAGCAAGGCCGGCTGGCGGTGCGAAGAAAAGAATGGGCAGGATGACAATCAGCAAGCAGACAGCGGTAATGACGCGAGTCAGCAGCATGTGTCAGGCTCCGGCAGATAGCGCGGGGGGAACATCGGACTCAAGCTGCGCACTGGTGCGACCAAAGCGGCGCTCGCGATTGCGATACCAGGCGAAGGCACGATCCAGTTCTGCGGCATCGAAATCGGGCCAGTAGCGATCGGTGAAATACAGTTCCGAGTACGCAAGCTGCCAGAGCAGGAAGTTGCTGATGCGCTGCTCGCCACCGGTGCGGATGAACAGGTCCGGCTCGGGCGCATAGGCCAGGGCCATGTGCGGCGCCAGAACGTCTTCCGTGATGGCCTCGGGCGCGATGCCCGGCTGCGCCACCATCAATGCACGCATGGCCTGGAGAATGTCCCACCGGCCGCCGTAGTTGGCGAGGATGGTGACCGTCAGGCCTGGATTGGCAGCCGTCTTAGCCTCCGCTTCGCGGATCAGCAATTGAATGCGCGGGCTGAACGCCGACAGGTCACCCACCACGCGCAGGCGGATGCCGTTCTCATGCAGCTTGTTCACCTCGCGGCGCAGCGCTGTCATGAACAGCTTCATCAGAAAGGTGACCTCTTCGGCCGGGCGGCGCCAGTTCTCAGAGCTGAAGGCAAACAGCGTCAGGTAACCGACACCTCGGCGCGCCGCAGCCTCAACCGTTGCACGCACGGCGTCGAGGCCGCGGCTGTGCCCTGCCACGCGCGGCAAATGGCGCTCGGTGGCCCAGCGGCCGTTGCCATCCATGATGACGGCAACGTGGCGCGGGGTATCGGCGGTGTCAGGCACCGCCTGTGTGGAACTGATATGCATGAATCGGGCTTCCCGCAGCTGGCACCCTATGCGCCAGCCTTGGGAGACGGCCTTACACCGTCATGATTTCCTTGTCTTTCTCGGCGACCAGCTTGTCGATCTCGGCGACAAACTTGTCGGTCAGCTTCTGCACGTCATCACTACCGCGACGCTCGTCATCTTCCGAGATGGCCTTGTCCTTGACCAGCTTCTTGAGTTGTTCGTTCGCATCGCGGCGCAGATTGCGCACGGCGACCTTGGCGTCTTCACCCTCACCCTTGACGACCTTGGTCAGCTCCTTGCGGCGCTCTTCGGTCAAGGCA
>NZ_JAELUI010000128.1 GCF_016429285.1 Ralstonia sp. ASV6 | reverse complement strand
TGTACTCTCGCCGCCGCGGCCGGCGTTCTATCGTCGTCATCGATTCATCGTCTCCACGATTGTCCATCGTGGGGACGATGCTCGTTTGCATCTGCCGATTCAAGATGGGGCGCCAGGACGCTTACGAACATGTCGCTGGCCGACTACCAGAAGCAACTGGTCGACCTACAAGGCAGCCAGCTCCTGTACTACGAAGATTTCGACCGCGAAGACGCCGACGCCTTCATCGAGAACCGCGCCGCAGAGAACGACTCCACGCCGCTGGACCAGTTGCTGGACCACGATCTGCGCGAATCGGTGGTGGCCGCCATCGAAGGCTTGCCCGAGCGTGAGAAGCTGATGATGAGCCTCTACTACGAGCAGGACCTGAACCTGCGTGAGATCGGCGCTGTGATGGGGGTGTCGGAGTCGCGCGTGTGCCAGATCCACAGCCAGGCGATTGCACGCATCCGCGCCCGTCTGCGTGACCGTGCATGGCTGCCGACACCGACCTGATGCCGGCTTAGCGCCGCTAACAAAACCCGCCTGGCGTCGTTACGCCTCCTTGCCGTACTTCTTGCGCTGTCCGCGTCGGCGCGCCTAGCCAGGACCGCTACGCTGGGTTTTGTTAGCGGCTCTCAGTCCCTAGCGTTACCTGCCAGACAATGACTGCGCGGCCAGCGAGTCATCTCGCGGCCGCGCTTTTTCTTTGGGCAATGCGGTGACAAGGCGTTGGGCCGCTGCATCCCATACGCGTGTCTCACCATGCTTGAAGAGGGCGAAGCGTTCTGCGGGAACGTCGGCCACCTTCAATGCAGCGGCCAGATCGGCGATGGGCTGGTCCAGCGGTTCGTCCGTCAGTGCGAACGTGCCCCAATGGATGCCCACCGCCTGCCGCGCGCCGATGTCTTGCATGACCTGCACCGCCTCGGTCGGGTCGATGTGCTGTGCCTTCATGAACCAACGCGGCTCGTAGGCGCCCACGGCAATCGCTGCCACATCAAAGTGGCCGAACCGCGCGCCAATGTCGCGTGTGTCCTGCGAATACCCCAGATCGCCCGAGAACCAGAAACGCAGGCGCGGATGCAGCAATGCCCAACTGCCCCACAGCGTCTGGTTGCGGTCGTACAGGCCGCGTGCGGACCAATGCTGCACGGCGCAGAAGTGCGCGGTGAAGGGGCCGAATTGCGCTTCGTCGTCCCAGTCGAAGGCGCGTACGTTGGGGTTGTCACCGTTGAGGCGCGTGCCCCGTACGTTGCGCGCGAACCAGTGGTCGATGCCCAGCGGCACGAAAAACATCGGCGCGCCGCCGGGCTGGCGCATCAGTGCGCGCACGCTGGCTTTATCCAGATGGTCGTAGTGGTTGTGCGAGATCAGCACCAGGTCGATATGCGGCAATTGCTTGAGCGAGAGGCCCGGCGGTTGGTGCCGGCGCGGGCCGGCAAACGGCAGCGGCGAGGCACGCTCGGAGAACACCGGATCGGTCAGCACGTTCAGCCCGTCTATCTGCAGCAGCAGTGTCTCGTGGCCGATCCAGGTGAGCTGCGGCACGTCGGGCGGCTGGTGCACCGCGGTCAGGTTGGGGGCAATGCAGGAGAGGTCCAGCGTGGGCGGCTTGGGGAGCCCTGACTTGCGGCGCTCGCGTTGCCATTTCCAGAAGTCGCCGCCGGGGTGCGGATGGGGGTAGCGGTTGCGGAAGCCGTCCGGCGTGTGGTGAGGCTTGGCCGGATCATAGTGAGGGTTCTTCATAGCATCGCTGGGGATGGACGAGTCCCGCAGTTGAGGGAACCCGCTTGAATATCAAGGAATATCAAGTTGTGTTGTTTCTTGAACATTGGGTGAGACGCTGCCTAGGCTGAAACCGCCTCGCCGAGGCGCGCTGCACAGCACATTCCGCTATGGAGTCGCGGCAGTCAAACCTTCCTCAAGGACCACAATGGATTCATCTCATCACTTGGCCGGGCAAACCGACGTTACGGACGTGCCCGAAGCGCATAAAAAAAGGGGACCACTCATTATTTGACAGGTTGTCAGGAACCGGCGGCTTGCAGGCAGACCGTTCTGCTGGCAGATGCCCGGTTTGCCACGTTTTCCGCTGAATGCTCGCCTGTTTACCGTAGCGCGCCACCCCGCTTCATGCTGGGCAACGGGGCGCGACAGGTCAGCGGCAGCGCCGCATGGCTGGCGCAAACACCTTCGGGCGCCATCGTCGGCATCAATGGCTATCGGTTGATTGGCGACACCGCTGAGCTGGCCGATCTCTATGCCCACCGCGGCTACACGCACGGGCGCTGGACGCGCGGCAAGGTGCGTGTCGGCGCGCTGACCAAGGACGTTGGCGGCGACGCGGGGGACTACCACTACGCTGTGATCGATCAGGCCGACCTGACATTGCGCCAGCAGACGGTGCGCGGATGCCGTGGCGTGTTCACGACGCCCACCGTGGTTGGTGGATCCGGCCCCGTAGGCTGCGTGAGCGGCACGCTGGATATGGTCTGGCAGGACGGCACACTGCGCCTGCTCGGCAGCCTGGAGGTGCAAGCCAACGGGCAGCGCGCGACGCTGCTGATCCGGCACTACCAGCCCGACATTGGCACCACCTGCCACGGCGGCAGCCCATTCGGAAGCGGCACCTATGATCTCACGCCCGTGGTGGCCGAAAACGGCATGCTGCGATGCGTCATCCTGTACCGCCAGCGGTTCGACTCTGGCGTGACCTACCAGGGCGTGGCGATGTTTGAAGCGCACACGCATTTCAGAACGCAAAATATGTACACAAAAGACGGTGTGAATTGTTGACATAAGCTGAGGCGCGCTCCAAGATGCCGGCAAATGTGCGACATCACGCCGCACAAATGTCGGCAGACGGCGCCTGCGCCCGGTCTGCCCGATGCACACCAGGCACGCCTCCGGCACGTACACGGGGGTGGCCCCAGGAGACAAGACATGCGCCAATCCTCAGGCCTTTCCTCGCCCTCGCCCTCGATCTGCGTCGATCCTGTCAACGAACGCCTGCCGCTGCCGCGTCTGTTCGCGCTCGGCCTGCAGCACCTGCTGGTGATGTATGCCGGCGCGATTGCGGTGCCGCTGATTGTTGGCAATGCGCTCGGCCTGTCGAAGAGCGATCTCTCGTATCTCGTCAATTGCGATCTGTTTGCGGCTGGTGTCGGCACGCTCATCCAGTCGCTCGGCTTCCTGATCTTCGGGATCCGGCTGCCGGTGATGATGGGTGTGACCTTTGCCGCCGTGGCACCGATGATCGCCATCGGCGTGGAGCCCGGAATGGGCCTGCCCGGCATCTTCGGGGCATCCATTGTTTCGGGTGTGTTCGGCATTGCCATTGCACCGCTGATGGGCCGGCTGCTGGGCCTGTTCCCGCGCGTGGTGACGGGCACAGTCATCATGCTGATCGGCTTTTCGCTGCTGAGCGTGGGCATCAACTGGGCCGCCGGTGGCCAGCAGATGATTCCGCAGGTGGTGGACGGCGTGCGCCACATGGTGCCGAACCCAGCCTTTGGCGATCCGTTCGGCCTTGCGATCGCCGCGCTGGTGCTGGTGACGATCCTGCTGCTGACCAAGTTCGGTAACGCGCTGCTGTGCAACATCGCCGTGCTGCTGGGCATCGTGACGGGCACGCTGGTGGCCGCCGCTTTCGGCAAGGTGTCGTTGGCCGATGCGAGCGCCGCGCCGCTGATGACGCTGGTGACGCCGTTCCACTTCGGCATGCCCAAGTTTGAGCTGTCGGCCATCATTTCGATGTGCATCGTGATCGTGATCACGCTGGTGGAGTCGACCGGCATGTTCCTCGCGCTGTCGCACGTGGTGGGCAAGCCTATCTCGCGCAATGAGCTGACCAATGGCCTGCGCGCTGACGGTCTGGCAACCGTAGTGGCCGGCGTGTTCAACACGTTTCCGCATACGTCGTTCTCGCAGAACATCGGGCTGGTGTCGATCACGGGCGTGCGTTCGCGCTATGTGGCGGCGGCGGGTGGTGTGCTGCTGATCGTGCTGGGGTTGTTTCCGAAGCTGTCGTACGTGGTGGCATCGGTGCCGCAGTACGTGCTGGGTGGCGCGGGGCTGGTGATGTTCGGCATGGTGGCTGCGGCCGGTATCCGCATGCTTGGCATGGTGGATTTCCAGAACCAGCGCCACAACCTGCTGATCATCGCTGTGTCGGTGGGCTTTGGCATGGTGCCGACGCTGGCGCCGACCTTCTTCCACCATTTCCCGGAATGGACGCACCCGATCACCCACAGCGGCATCGTCCTGGGGACGCTGGTGGCGGTGGTGCTCAACGCCTGGTTCAACGGCATCCGTGGCTCGCACGAGGTGATGAGCGGAGCCGCTGCAGCGCACTGAGTAGCGCAACCCGCAACCACGCAACACCCCGCTTCAGGCGGGGTGTTTTGCTTTGGCGACACCTATCTGAGTGCCAAGCGTTTGCGTATCGATTTCACCGTGCAAGCTGCGCAGTTTCACGGTTCTGCAAATAAAGCGCCTTAGGTTGTGCCCAATCTTCGGGGGAGGAAGAGAAAAAGCGGGGGGAACCATGCAAGGGCTATCAGCACGATTCGAAAAAACAGACGCGGGGCGCCGTGAAATCGCCACGCGCAACGGGGCGCTCAGCCGCTCAAGCCGCGCGTTGCTCATCATGGTGGACGGTCAGGCTACGGGCGAGGATCTTGCCGTGCGTGCGAACCAACTGGGTCTGCAAGCGCTGGCGGTGCTCGAACTGCTGCAGGCGGGTTTCATTCAGATCGCGGCCGATGTTGCTGGTGAGCCTGCTTTTGTTCCGGTTGCCGAACCGCAGCCCGAGCCGCCCAAGCCCGCCGCGCCCAACCGCAAGCGCTCGCTGGCTGCGGCACGCATGTACCTCATGGACATCGCGGCGCGTACGTTCAGTTCGGCCGAACATCCGATCCGCCTGCGCCTGGTCGAGGCCACCGACCGTGCCTCTGTCGAAGGCGCGTTCGAAGCATTGATGGCGGCGCTGCGCGAAGCCACGTCGGCGTCAATGGTGGAGCAGGTCGAGGTCTCGTTCCGGGGGTTTCTGCCGGTTGAAGAGGGGCTGGCCGGCTGAGTGCGTCGCTTACGCGTGGCGCGATACGACCATGTAGTAACCACACGGCTCTGCGGTCTGGTTGGCGAAGCCATGCTCCACGTTCGCCTCGAAGAAGAGTGAGTCGCCTGGCCCGAGGTACTCCTTGGCGTTCTTGAACTCCACGACCAGGTGGCCGATGGTCACCACGATCTGCTTTTCCGACCCGCCGGGGTAGCCAGGCAACAGCCCGGTTGAGACGCCGGGCGGAAGGTAGTGGTAGAGCAGTTCGACACGTCCACCGCCCGTTGCCGGTGACACGATATGCCGCTCAAAGCCGGTTTCCGGGTCGCGAAAGATGGGGCGTTCGGCTCTGCGCATCAGCACGGCCGCACCTTCCGATGCGCCGCCCCCAACCAGCTCCGTCAATGGGGTCTGCAGGCTGTGGGCGATTCTGGCGGCAATCCCGATCGTCGGGCTTTTTTCTCCGCGTTCCACTTTCGACAGCATCGCCCGGCTCACCCCCGAGCGTTGGGAAAACTGTTCCAGCGTCAGCCCGGCGGCGTCACGCAGCTTGCGTACACGTGCACCAAAGGCGCGCGACGACGCCTCGTCGTCATCCGCCGCGCGCATATCTTCATCCTGTCTTGGCAACACGCCTCCTTGGCGTCGACGACGCAAGCACATCAGAGTCGACATTATCTTCCACCATAGAAGACGGTCTCAAGCGCATGTGCTTGCGATGAGGCGCTGCTTTGCACCATCTTTCTTGGCTCTTCTCTTGCTATATTCTTCTATGGGAGATAAATTTCTCGGGATTGGTGGGGAAAAGGCCGCCGCTGCAATGCTCGCCGCCGCCGTGACGGCCAGCGTTGCCGCATCTCAAACCGGGAGGAGCGACATGGGCAGTATGAAATTGATTGCGCAAGGCCAGCACTACGCCGCCTTTGAATTTGGCGACATTCAGGTGGTCGCGCTGCGCGATGGCTACATCGATATGCCCACGACAAGGCTGCGCCAGACATCCGGCGAGCCGTTCGACACGCTGCCTGCCGGCATTCCCGTGGTGGGCGGTCAGTTGCGGTTGTCCGTCAACGCCTTCCTGATCATCGACAAGGGCACGTCGGTGCTGATCGATACCGGGGCATCCAACGCGTTGGACGACTCGATGGGGGCGCTTCTGCATGGATTGCAGGAAGCCGGCATCGACAGAAACAGCATCACGCAGGTCGCGGTGACTCACACGCATGAAGACCACGTGCATGGGCTTATCGCACCTGATGGCTCGGTGGCCTTTCCTGGGGCTGGGCGCATCTTGATCCCGAAAGAAGAGGTGTCGGAAATCACCGGACGGTTGGCGCAACTACGCGATCGTGTGACGCCGGTTGATGACAGGTTCATCGTCAGCGACCGGATCACCGCAGTGCGGGCGGCGGGGCATTCGCCGGGGCACACGGCCTATGAAGTCAGCAGCAGCGCCGGGCACCTCCTGGTGTGGGGCGACATTGTTCACGTGCCGTCGATTCAATTCGGACGCCCAGAACTGACATGGGAGTTTGACGACAACCAGCCCAAGGCGCGTGCAGTCCGCAGGGAGGTCTTGGAGCGGACAGCGCACCCCAACTATTACGTCGCAGGCGCGCATCTGGACTTTCCGGGCATCGGGCAGGTGGTCAAACGCGGCAACGATTTCACGTTCCAAGCGGTTGAATATCGGGCGACGTCGCGCGACTAAGACGTCGTGCACACCAGGGCAGCGGGCGGTATTGCCCGCTGCCAAACCTGCTGGTGCATTCGGGGTGCGTCAGGCTGCTTGCTGCGTCACCTCATCCTTCAGCAGACCACGCGCCCGCTGATTGGACTTGTAGATGTTGTCGCGCACCGGCACCGCACCGGTCTTCACGCTGTGCACCCAGTCCTGGGTCGACATCACCGCCGCAAAGCGCGACTGCAGGACCACGCTGAACACGCGGTGGATCTCTTCTGCGCTCGCAAAGCCGGCCTGGTTTTGATACGGCACAGTGCCCGAGGCATCGTGCAGAAACTCGACGGCCGTACCGTTGTGCAGCGCGTGATTGATGGTGGAGGCATCGCAGTTGTGCGTCATGTAGCCGACCACGGTCAGCGTGTCGATGCCGTTGGTTTGCAGCCATTGCGCCAGATCGGTTTCCGGGTATGCACTCGGCAGCGTCTTGCGCACGTAGTGGTCGTGCGGGCGCGCGGCCACGACCGGGTGCAACTGCCAGCCGTCGGTGTCGATGGCAAACAGCGGTGAGCTGGCGGGCGAGGTCTGCTGCACAACGATTACTGGAATGCCTGCCTCACGCGCCGTATCCATGGCAACGCCGACATTGGCGACGGTCTGCTGCGGGTTCGGATACTCGATCGGCAGGTCGCCGGTGAAGTATTCGTTCTGCACATCGATGACGATAAGGGCGCGCTTCGGGGTGGCGTTTGCAGTCATGGCGGACTCCTCGGAGTGGATTGCGGGATTTGCTGTCAGGGGCGTTGTGTTGTGCCCGTGGACAGCATCTTCGTGCATGGCTATCCTTCCGGACAGTGGCCCGGAAGAAATTCATCGATGAAATTGGGCCAAATGTGCGGAGCCATCATGCAACCCCGGGAAATCGCCGTTCTCGCCTTCAACGACATCAGCCCGTTCCACCTCTCGGTGCCGTGCCTGGTGTTTGAAGACCGCATCTGGGCGGGGTTGCCTGCCTACAACCTGCGGATCTGCGCGGGTGAGCCCACCCGCAAAGGCGGCCTGCGGACCACCGCCGGGTTTGCCGTACAGACCGATCTGACGCTGGAGGACGCCGCCTGCGCCGATGTGCTGATCGTGCCGTCATGGCGCGACACGCAAGAGCGCCCGCCCACACCCATGGTGAATGCCGTGCGCGCTGCATATGAGCGGGGTGCCACGGTGGTCGGCCTGTGCCTGGGGGCGTTCGTGCTGGCGGAGGCCGGTGTGCTCGACGGCCGCGAGGCGACCACGCACTGGAGCGCGGTCGAGGCATTCTCGCAGCGCTATCCGCGCGTGCAGCTCGTGCCCGATGTGCTGTATCTGGATGCCGATGACGGCCGGCTGGTGACATCCGCCGGTACGGCTGCGGGGCTGGATTGCTGCCTGCACCTCGTGCGCCGCTGGCATGGCGCAGAGGTGGCCAACCGCATTGCGCGTCGGCTGGTGGTGGCGCCTCACCGGCAGGGTGGGCAGGCGCAATACATTGAGCAACCGCTGCACGATGCCCCGGGCGGCGATCGCTTATCGGACCTGCTGAACTGGGCCGTTGCCAACCTGGCTGAGCCACACACGCTGGATTCGCTGGCAGAACGCGCTGCCATGAGCCGACGCAATTTCACGCGGCGCTTTCGCGAGTTGACCGGCGCGACGGTCGGCCAATGGTTGCTCGGCCAGCGTCTGGCCTACGCACAGCGCATGCTGGAGACCACGCGCCAGCCGGTGGAGGCGATCGCGCAACTGGCAGGCTTCGGCAGCGCGGTGTCGCTGCGCCAGCATTTCAGCCGGGCGTATCACACCTCGCCCAGCGCGTATCGCGCGCTGTTCGCGCAAACCTGAAGAAGGGAGGGATGGGCCGGACTGGCTACTTGCTCAGCTCGTGGCCGATCACACCGCCGGCCACTGCGCCGCCGATCGTGCCGGCCGGGCTGTGCGTCAGCTCATGGCCTGCCACGCCGCCCGCCACTGCACCGCCCACGGTACATGCCGCCAATGCCGGGACTAGTGCCGCGATCACGCAAACCAGTACCGTTTTCCATGTATTCATGTGTGCTCTCCTGAAAGTGCCGGCGCAGTGTGAGCGCCGGCACTTTCAGTCGAGCAAGGCGCATGCCCCGCTCACATGAGCAGTGGCGAGAGCGACAGATGCGACAGCGCGATCACCAGCACCTGCGCAATCACCAGCAGGATCAGCGGAGAGAGATCCAGCCGCCCGCCCAGCGGCGGCACCACGCGGCGGATCGGGCGCAACAGCGGATCAACCAGCGTGTTGAGCACCGCGCCCATGGGCGACGCCGGGCCCATCCACGACAGGATGGCCGACGCAATGGTCACCCACACCAGCACGTTGAATGCCCACTTGAGCACCGTGAACAGCGCTGCCACAAAGCCCCACGGCAGGAGCGCCAATGGGCTCACACCCATGGAGGCCAACAGCAGGAACAGATACACGAGCGCCGTGGCATACGCCGCCACCAGCGATGACCAGTCGATGTAGCCCGTGGCCGGAATCACCCGGCGCAGCGGATGCACCAGCCAGCCCGTGAGTTGAAAGATGGCCTGCGACAGCGGATTGCGCGGTGACAGCCGCACCGCCTGCGTCCACGCGCGTAAGAGCAGCGCGGCGCCAAAGAGCGAGAAGATCGTGTCGAGCAGAAAACGCGTGATGTCGCCGAACATGCGTCCGGGTCTCCTATGGTCAGGTGAGGCCAAAACAGCGGGGCGAAGGTGCGTCGCCCGGGGCGCGGTATTGTCGCACGGGACCCTGACGGCAAGCTGCGTGTGGTGATGTGTCTCGCGCGGCGGGCATGGTCATGGGCCTTGGCGTATCGTGGTGGCGCATTCCACCCAGGACCCAAGGAGACCCACCGTGAAACCACGATTGCTCCGCACGTCGCGCAATGCCGTGCTGTTGTTGGCATCTCTGTCAGCCGTGCTGCCCGCGCAGGCGCAAACAGGGGCACAGGCCGGCATCTTCACCATCCAATCCCCTGCGTTTGCCGACAACGGCGTGATGGACCGCAAGTACGCCGGCAAGAACCCCGCCAACCCGAACTGCACGGGCGATAACGTCTCGCCGCCGCTGGCCTGGTCCGACGTGCCGGCTGGCGCCACCAGCCTGGTGCTGATCGTGAGCGACCCGCAGGGTGGTGGCGGCCTGGGCGTGAACCACTGGATGGCCTACGGTATTCCCGCCACGCAGACCGGATTGCCTGAAGGCTCCGGCACGGGCGATGCCCTGCGCATGGGCCAGAACCCCATCGGCAAGCAAGCCTATCTTGGGCCGTGTCCGCCCAAAGGCACCGGCATGCATCACTACGTCTTCCTGCTGATCGCTACCGATCTTGCGCCGGATGCACTGCCGGCAGGTCTGACCCGTGCGGAGTTGGACGCGGCGCTCAAAGGACATGCCAAAGGGGCCGCCGCGTGGATCGGCCGCTTTGGCAATTTCTGAGTCTGAGATCTTGCTAGGCGTGTCGCTTGGGGTTCCACGCCTTGTGCACGAACTCAAGACGGTTGCCATCAAAGTCGGCAACGTTGGCGGCGTAATAGCCGGGGGCAAAATAGGTGCGGTCTGCCGGCTTTCCTTCGTCAATGCCGCCGGCCTTGATAGCGGCTGCGTAAGCGGCGTCGACCTGTTCATTGGTATCGCAGACGATCCCGAGGTACAGCCCGGTTTCCCCGGGCGTGCGTTGACGCAGCCAGATGCTGGATCCGACACCCGTGCCCTTGCCGTACATGTCATCGCCGAGGCCGTACAGATCAGGAACGCCTTCAGGGCCTGATGCGGCGCTGTAGTTGCCGAACAGGCTCCAGCCGAGCGGCTTCAAGGCCTCGGCGTAGAAGGCCAGGGATCTCTTGATATCGGTGACGGAGATGTAGACGTGGTCGATCATTTGGCTGCCCGCGACGTGGATTGGGTTTGCGTATGCAGCACTATATTTGACGAAAGCGAATCCAACGACGCGAGATACGCCCAAGGGAAGATGCCGCGCGCGTGCCCATCACTGAAAATGAGTTGCACGCCATAGCCAGCGGGCTCCATGGTGGTGATGCGTACGTTGTCTGGCGTGCTGATCGACAAGCCATGGTGGCGCTTGAACTGGCACTCCGCGCAGCGGCATGCGCGGCGCAACGCAGCGTGGTCGATCGAGCATGTTGCATCAGCCCATACCAGATGTAGCTGGCCCTGAGCGATGTCGTTGTCGATGCGCTCAGGCGCGTGCACGATGCGCTCCAAGCTGGGCCAATGCAATTCGCACGGCTTTGACAACTTCGGGGTCGCCGTCGGACTCAGCAGTGTGCAGCGCGGGCAGGGCGGCGGTGTCGCCAATTTCCCCCAGTGCCAGCGCAGCCTCTTTGCGCAGATTGCTGATCGGGTGGTTGAGCAAGGCGGTAAGGGCATCGATGGTGTGTACCGCGTGCCAGCGGCCGAGCGCACGGGCGGCCTGCAGGCGGACTTGCCAGTAGTCATCGCCCAGCGCTTCCGCCAAGGCGTGGGTGACATGGGCTTCAGGCGCCAGCGCGCGCAGCTTGCCGAGCGTGGCGGCGGCTTCTTCACGCACACGCCACATCGGGTCGCGCAGCGCGTCCAGCAGCGCGGGCAAGACGAATGCGTCGGTTGCCAGCCCGAGCGCACCGGCTGCCGCACGGCGCACGTCCGCATCGGCATCGCTGCGCGCGCGTTCTGCCAATGCGGGCAGGGCTGCCACCTGCTTGCGCCAGCCAAGTACGGTAACGGCTTCGCGGCGCACGGCGGCATCTGTATCTTGCAGCGCGGCCAGCGCCGGGGCTTCTGCCTCGGCCACGCGTAGCTCCCGCAGGGCGCGCAGTGCAGCGGCGCGCACGAAGGCGCTGGCGTGTGCAACGTAAGGCAGCAGCGCGGGCGCGGAGTCCGGCTGCTTCAACTCGGCCAGCCCCAGCGCGGCCGCTTCGCGTACCGTTGCATCGGCGTCTTCCAGCGCACGTGCCAGCGCAGCCACGGTGTCCGGTTGTTCCCACGTTGCCAGCATGCGCGCGGCTTCGCGCCGCACATCGGGAGATGGGTCATCCGCCAGCAGGGCAATCACTTCGGGCAGTGCATCGGCGTCTTCTTCATCGGCAAGCTGCAATAACGCGACGCGGCGCGTGGCGGCATCGGCGTCGCGCAGGCGAGCCAGGATCGTTGTCGTCATCGCCACCTCAACGCAGCAGATAGGGAATGTCGACCTTCACCGCGCCGGTCGGGCAGTCCTGCTCGCAGGGCATGCAGTACCAGCATTCGTCAAACTGCATGAACGCCTTGCCCTTGGTGAGATCGATGGCGAGCAGGTCAAGCGGGCAGACGTCAACGCACACCGTGCAGCCCTTGTCGGCAATGCACTTGGCTTCGTCAATGGTGACGGGTGCGCTGCTGCGCGAGGCGATGTCGTGCGGGGTATGGGTGGTGTGGGGCATGATCAGGCGGCTTGGGGAATGCGCAGGTGTGCGTACGAATCAGGACTGTGCACATCAACGGGAATGACATAAGGCTCAACAGCCTGCTTGCGACTGGTCATGGCGCTATGCGCATCTTTGTAGAGGCGCGTGTGGCAGAACCAGTTGGCGTCGTCGCGCTCGGGGTAATCCACACGGTGGTGGTACAGGCCCCAGCGGCTTTCCGTGCGGAAGAGTGATGCACGCGCGGCCATCTCTGCGCAGTCGCGAATGAAGCTGACCTCCATCGCGCGCATCAGCTCGTGCGGGTTGCGTGCGTGCAGGTGCGTGATGTCTTCGGCAATCTCATCAAAGCGGCGCAGGCCGATTTCCATCTTGCGTGTGACCTTGGGTGGCTGCAGGTAGTCGTTCACCATGCGGCGCAGCTTGTATTCCACCTGCGCCGGGGCGAGGCCGTGTTCGCGTTGCAGCGGTGCAAAGATGCGCGCGCGCTCGCGGGCGATCTGCTCATCGTCGACACGCACGTCGCTTTGCCGGCCAGCGATGTAGTCCGCTGCGTTCTGCCCGGCAAACCAGCCGTAGGTGAATGCGCCCAGCATGTAGTTGTGCGGCACGGCGGCCATGTCGCCAGCGGCGTACAGGCCGGGCACGGTGGTCTCAGCACGTGCGTTGACGTAGACGCCCGATGCGCTGTGCCCGCTGCAGAAGCCAATCTCGGAGATGTGCATCTCCACCATCTGCGTGCGGTAATCGGTGCCGCGCCCGGCGTGGAAGCGGCCGCGGCTTGGGCGCTCGTTGGTGTGCAGGATGGTCTCGATGGTCTGGATGGTTTCTTCGGCCAGGTGGTCGAGCTTGAGGAAGACCGGACCCTTGCCGCCCTGCAGCTCCTGGTAGAACTCCCACATCATCTGGCCGCTCCAGTAATCGCACTGGATGAAGCGCTCGCCGCGTGCGTTGGCGGTGAAGCCGCCCAGCGGGCCGGTCACGTAGGCGCAAGCAGGGCCGTTGTAGTCCTTGATGAGCGGGTTGATCTGGAAGCATTCCAGGTTGGCGAGCTCCGCACCGGCGTGGTACGCCATCGCATAGCCATCGCCCGCGTTGGTGGGGTTCTCATACGTGCCCATCAGGTAGCCCGATGCGGGCAAGCCGAGCCGCCCGGCGGCGCCGCAACTCAGCACCACGGCCTTGGCGCGGATGACCAGAAAATCTGCCGTGCGGCAATCAAAGCCGAGTACGCCACACGCCGCGCCGTCTACATCCGTCAGCACGCGCGTCACGACGATACGGTTGGTGATCTCCACCCGCGCGCGCTTGAGCTGCCGATACAGCACCTTCTTGATGTCGTGCCCCTCCGGCATGGGCAGCACATAGCTGCCCATGTGGTGCACCTTCTTCACGGCGTAGTCGCCCGTCTCGTCCTTCTCGAACTTCACGCCCCAGCGGTCGAGCTGCTCGATGGTGGCAAAGCTGTGCTGTGCATAGGCGTACACGGCGGATTGATCGACGATGCCGTCATTGGCCAGCGTGATCTCGCGCGTGTACTGCTCGGGTGTGGCGTGACCAGGAATGACCGCGTTGTTCAGCCCGTCCATGCCCATTGAGATGGCGCCGCTGCGCTTGACGTGCGCCTTGTCGATCAGCAGCACGCGCAGCGCGGGGTTGCGCTCTTTTGCCTTGATGGCGGCCATGGGGCCGGCGGTGCCGCCGCCCACGATGACGAGGTCGTACTCCAGTTCCAGCGTGTTCATAGGGTGCCTTGCAGAGGGAAGATGGATTGCGCCGATGCGGCCACGTGCCGGTCCAGCCGCAGCCGGTACTGGAAGGTGTCACCGCGAAAATAGAGGCGCTCAAAGTCGATGGGTTTGCCATGTGCGTCGTGCGTCAGCCGCTCCACGCGCAGGATGGGCGCGCCTGCACCCACGTCGAGTGCCGCTGCCGTGGCGTGGTCCGCCAGCGCCGCATCAATGGCCAGCGTGGCGTGGCCGAGCGGTACGCCTGCGTCTTGCTCCAGCACGAGAAACACATCGCGCGTTGCCAGATCTGCGCGGGCCACAACGCGCCCGAGGGCTTCCGGCAGCCACGTCACTTCCAGTGATACCGCTGCGCGATCCAGCAACCGCACGCGATGCAATCCGGTGACGGGCGTGCCGGGTGCAAGCTGCAGCGCCTGTGCCACATCCATCGGTGCGGGCACGGTTTCCAAGCGGAGCACACGGTTATGGATGCTGTGTCCTTGTGCAGACATGGCTTCCGCAAAGCCCTGCAGCGCCGTCACGTTCTGGAAGGCCTTGGGCGCGCTGACAAAGGTGCCTTTGCCGTGGCGGCGGAAGATCAGCCCTTCGTTCTGCAGATCAGCCAGTGCCTGGCGCACGGTGATGCGGCTGGCGCCAAACTGCTCGCACAGGGCGGCTTCGGATGGCAGCAGCGTATCGGGCGCGGCTCGCCCGCTGAGGATGGCCTCGCGCAGCGTGCCCTTGATCCGCTCATAGAGCGGCGGCGCGTGCAGGCGGGGGGAGGGTGGGGACGTCGTCATCTGGGGGCGAACTCGTCATAACAAGTGCGCCCAGTCTAAAAAGCCTCCGTTGGCGGGGGAACGAAGCTTTTTCGATATGGTTCTGCGGTTTTGGTTGGATGTGGCGCTCGCTTGAAAAGGTTGCATATCGCAACTATATTGGTTGTGTTGTGCAACCAGTTGAGGCTGCCATGGATTTCATTGAAGCTCCCGCTCAACCGCGCGAACAGACCATCCGAGAGCTGCGAGAGGTCTCACGCAAGCTCGTGCGCGAACTCGGCTTCATGCGCAATACGTTGGCCGAGAGCGATCTCGCCCCCTCTGCGGTGCACGCCATTCTTGAGATCGCCGGCACCCCCGGCATCCAGGCCCGTGATCTGGCCGCGCTTTTGCGGCTGGACAAGTCGAGCACCAGTCGACAGATCACCCGGCTGGAATCCGCCGGGTTGGTGGAACGGCGCGCCTCCAATGAAGACGGCCGATCTTCCGAGCTATACCTGACGAAGGCTGGCCAGCAACTGCGACGCAATATCGACGCGTTTGCCTCCGGCCAGGTCTCGAATGCGCTGCGTCACCTGACGCCGGTGGATCAGCAAAGGCTGGTGGCATTGTTGTCGCAGTACGTCAGTGCGCTGGCGGATGACAACGATCACAAGCCGTCGCAAGGCGGCGCCGGAAGTGGCACCGAAAGCGGCGTCCAGATCGTCCAGGGCTACGTGCCTGGCTGCATTGGCGACATCGCAGGCCTGCACGGCCGGTTCTACGCGCAGCATTGGGGGTTTGGCGTGTTTTTCGAGCGCCGTGTGGCAACGGAGCTGGCCACGTTTGCGGCCGCGCTGCCTGATGACGACAAGGCGCTGTGGCTATGCG
>NZ_JAELUI010000127.1 GCF_016429285.1 Ralstonia sp. ASV6 | reverse complement strand
ACATCGAGCTGGCGTCGATCACTCCTGGACTGATGCACATGACGGACTTTATTCAGCCGCTTCAGGAGATGGCGCGTGACGAGCTCTTCGAAGAGCAACGCGCCCGCTTGATGGAACGCTATAGCGCTGCCCCTTCCCACGATGGCCCGGCCCCGGATTAACGTCAAGTCGCTACTGAACCGAACATGAACATTCACCTCTACTTCAGTACGGGAAACGCGGCCTTCGAAGATGGCGCACTGCCGCTCGAAGCTGCCCGCATCTTCCAGGATCAAGCGAACCGCATCGAAGATGCGATTTCGCTGGATGGCTTTGAGTTCAAGGTGTACGACATCAATGGCAATCGTGTTGGCACGTTCTTCGCCACCGAAAGCGCTGACGAAATTGCGCTCGTCGACAAGCCGCTGATCCATGCGCACCTCACAACGGGTAACGCTGCATTCGAGGATGCGCCGGGTGCCGAAGTTGCTCGCATTCTGCGCGAGGCGGCGAAGAAGCTGACATCCGGCGAGACGGAGTTTGGGCTGCGTGACGTCAATGGCAATCGTGTTGGCGGCGTTGAGTTCGTTGCTGCCGAACCGGAAGCGGACAACGACCTCGACGGTGGCGACGATGGTGAGCCTCCCCGTCAGCCGCTGATCGGCGATGTGATGAAGGACGAGCACGGCGATGCATGGACACTCGTGCGCACCAAGCTCGTGAGCAATCGCAAGGGGTACGACAAGATGGAGCCCCTGTTCATCGTCGCGAACAACGAAGATGCCAACGATTTTCGCTTTCTGTACGCCGAGCAGATGGCGTCCACGTTCGGCACCGAACTCGAACGCACCTACGGCTACATCGTGAACCTTGATGAGCGAGGGGAGTTCTATGCCGACGTTCGCCAAGAAGATGGCGAGTCGATTTTCGAAGTGCGAACCGAGGATGACGGTACGTGCGATCTGGTGCAGGACGGCTTCATGGACAACGTGCGCGACGTGAAGGGCCTGGCCAACCATCTGCGTGAGCAAGGTCTGATGGCCAAATCCGACAGGCTGCTCGATGAGGCGGCGTATTGGGAATACGAGTCAGCTGTCACTTCGCGTAGCCAGCGCGGTGAGGAGGCTTGGATGACGCACAACGCGCCGCGCGCCATCGATCCGTACGCGGGTCCGTCGCCCTGAGCGCCGGCAGCTCTGAATACATCAAAAATCACTGGGGGATAGTAATCATGACGCAGCCGATCGAGCTGAGCCAACACCAGGTCGACATGGCGGCCGCGCTCAAACAGGGGCGTGTCTTCGTCAATGCTTTTCCGACTAATCCTGACTACCCGTATGCGGTGGTGGCTGAGCGCCACCAAGAGCAAGGTACGTCCAGCGTCTGGATGGTGGATCAGCAAGGCAACAAATCGCCCACCGATGGCATCGGCGCAATGCCGATCCCCAACGACAACCTGATGCCTCTCGATATGGTTCCGGACTACAAAGCGGTGCTCGAAGCCGTACAGCCTGCACCAAGCAACGATGCCCTGATCAAGCTGGGTGAGCTCGTCACCGCGGCCCAGGATGATTTCGCTCAGCGCGGCCTGAACCACCAGGCCGCGCAGCTGGGTGAGGTGAAGAGCTTCTTGGAAAAATACGGCCTTCCGAAGGCAGAAAACCAGCTGATGCTCCTCAACGCGCTCAATCGAACGACAGATGCGCTGCGTCTGATCTTCCGTGCTACTTGCGAGAAGGTTCCCTTCCCGCGCGGTAGTGAGTGCGACAACAAGCTGCAGGCCATCTGCGAGGGTGACATTGCTCTCAAGACCGTTGGCGAGCGCGACCAGGTCTGGACGCAGGAAAAGGCCAATGTTGCGAAGCGCCAAGGTTGGCAGCTCGCCCCGGCAAACGACGGCACGATGGGGCTGAGCATTCTTGCGGCTCCCGGTGGCAAGTTCGCCTCGGACGTCGAGGCATATCAGTTCGTTTGCGAGCAGGCAAAGGAGCGTGATCTCCTGGCAATGACGGCATGCCGAGAAGCGGGTATCACGCTGGCCGGTGTCAACGAATACCGCCCGCCTTCGCTCGACATCTGACACATCGCAGTGATTCGCGCGAGCTCATGATCGTGTCGTCCGACAAGCGGTTTTTTTATGGGGTCGCTGAATTTCACCCCATGTTCCAGGATGAGCTGCGCAACCGAGGCGTGCAGCTCATCCTCCGCGACGATCCTGTGGGCGCGCACCAAAGCAGCGAAGACCACGTTGTTTGTGCTGTGCGTTACCCCGAGAGCCGCCACAGCGATGTGCTGGGGCTGTGCTCAATCAGCGGCGGTGCCGTTGCAGTGGAGGTGCAGCTGGTCGATCACGAAATGGATCTGATCGGTGGTCCGGCTTCACTTGGGGCTGCTCAGATTGAGGCGCTCTCCAACTTTCACCAATACGGTTTAGAGGCTGCCAGCACAGAGGCGGAGCGTGCGCATCACGAGCGTGTTTTGGAGCGATTGAAGACTGCCTGGGGGCGGTCCCTTCGTCTTGTCGAGCGTCAACCGGATGAGGCTCGGGCCACTGATCCGGGCATGGCTGGTTGATCCAGCGCGACCAGGCAGAACTCGCCCTATGCCGTGTCACGTGGACTACGTCTACGGATGAGCGCGGCATGAAGGTCCGCGAAGATTTTTATGTCTTCATCGGTGAGGGTCGTGTCCATCGCCAATGCTTGAATGACCTCGTGTTTGCATGCCGAGATTTCAGCTGGAAGGCGAAATAGCCGCTGGGATTTGCGCGCGACGGCATGCAGCTCTGGCTTCATTTCGGCGGTGAGTTCAAGCGCTGCCGCAAGCGAGTCGAGAAAGTGCTCGCTGTCTGGGGTCCTCTTCCCAGTTTCCACAGCGCTTATGTAGGTGTCGTCCACGCCGATGCGTACCGCCAATGTGGTTTGGCTGATGCCGAGAGCCTTCCGCCTGGCCCGTATGAAGTCGCCTAGCGAACTCATGGAAGCTGTCTCACAAGTTTGATTCGGATTCCAGCGAGCCTAGCTGCAATTGCCATCATTCGCAAACCTTGGTAGCCCCGTGGTAGGCCAGTCGCGCCAACTCTGGCGCAAAGCGATTCCATGAAAGGCGGAAAGACTCTTTCTCGCTATTTCCTTGTTTCCAAGACCGCCTGCTGCGCAGGCTTCGACGGCTCTCTGCTGGTCCCGTCTTCCGGCCTTTGGTTCCGAAAAAAGATAGCAAACAGCATCAAAAAACGACAAAAAATCAAAAAAAAGCCTTTGTTTTGCCTTGAAATTTGGTATCGCGTAAATTTTCGGCATCGAACAGACTCTTTTTGGGCGCCTCCGCCCATCGTTCTCATGTCGACACCTGCGAACCCGAATCTTGCCCCGACAGCATCTCTTGAAGAGGTTGCCGGAACCCTTGCTGAACTGGGAGTGGATCCAACCCCTTCGCGGGTAGAGCAAGTCCACGCTGTGGTGGTCGCCGCCGAAATCCCGGCTCGCCTGGAACGCTCTCAGGTCTTGGGCGTGCTGGTGCAGGCCTGTCTTTGCCGGGAAACGTTGGAAACCCGCCTGGGCGAAGCCGAAGCGCAGCGCATCTTGGCTTCCTCGCATGTGCGTGCGCTCTCCACGGCGCGGATCTTCGAAGTGGCAGAGCCGGTGCAGAACGCTGTCGGGTTCGAGTCAGACGCCGCGGTAACCGATGGTGTGGTCCGCTGGAACTCCAATGGACGGGTGCCGCCGCAAGAGATCCTCGACCTGTGGGCATTCCTTGGCAAGCCGTTTGATCCTGCCAAGAGTACCGAAGCCCGCGTTGCAGAGACGAAGCAGTTTCTTGCTGACTATCGCGCGCAGAACGACGGGCGAAAGCCGGGTGATGAAGAGCTTGCCGAGATGCGAGCGAACTTTGGCCCCGATGCGCGTGTGGTGAATGTAGTCACCGGCGATCGATATGACCTCCGAACTGGCCAAGTCTCCTCACCGCTGCCGACGAAAAGCGAACTCCAAGCAAGCATCACTGAGCAGTTCAAGCGGATCCAGGCACTGCTCCAAGACGCGATTCAGCTACCTGATGGCCACACGTGGAACGTTCCGCGGGACCAGTTGAAGTGGTTCTTGGGGTGCCCGATCGAAAGCGTGTCGTCCGGCGCGTCCTTCTTCATCACCAAGCAGTGGGACCCGAGTTCGGACGCCGATGCCCGGGTTGGCGACCCCGCTCAGGTGTCAGCAGAGATTCGCGTCTTCCTGCCGGAACAGCATTACACCAGCGGCAAAGGCACGCTCAAATTCCGGGCGTTTGCTGGGCCGCTGTACAGCTCGCATATCTGGGTGAGCTCGGGGCCGCAGTGGGCTGGTCAGTCGACGGACCATGTCACTGGCAGCCAACGGTATCCGAAGGGGCAAACGCTCGAAGAGCTCGTGACCGCGATCGCACAGTCGGTGAATCCGTGCCTGGAAGCTGCCGCCAGTTCGATTTTCGAAGACCAGGTCTACAGACTGCGCAATGCCATCGCTGAAATCGACGAGAACTACGGCGAGCTGCTCGGCGAATACAAGATGGAAGTTGCGCTCTGCGGGGATGCAGGACCTGGCCAGGGCGGGACCCTCCAATCGACGAGAGAACAAGTTTCGCGATTGAAAGTTGAACTTTCCGCGTTGCTCGAAACGCCTGCAGGGAAGGCGCTTCTCGCGCGCGAGGAAGGGGTGTCGCGCAGGATGGAAATGGATCTCGAACTCTGAGCCGCCGGTAGCGGGCCGCGGTAAACGCGCTTCTGCAAAGAAATGAATTTCAAGGGGGAATACGCAATGTCTTCGATCAAATTGAATCCTGATTTGGTGCTCATGGCCCTTATCTCGACCGGTGAAGATCCGACTTGGGATCGCGTCAACGCGGTCACTGAACAAGGCAATAAGTTCGTGCTGCCGGAACTTGGTGACGCCACTGAGCTCGCCAAGCGATCTGTGCAAGCCGTCCGGCTGGAGGAGTCACTTGGCCGCATGCTGGGCGTGCTGCGCGAGTCCAGCACCTGGGCAATCGATACCACCGCCATCGCCAAAGATGATCGTCGGCCCCTGGAGTTGCTGCAGGCTGTGATTAGCCGGATGTGCGCCGAGCGCGTGCTGAGCGTTTCCGAAGGGGAAACGGAGCGCGCATTGATTGGTTGCGTGGGGCAGGGCTTGGTGATGAATATTGCGACGCACGCGCGCAATGCTGGTCTCAAGATCACCGACATCTACCAGCACTCGCCCCTGGCCGCGGTGTTTCCGAAGTTGGCGGATATGGCGCAGGAACATATCAGCGATATCGAGAGCGGCCTGGAGGATGGCACCTACGATCACGACGAGAACCGCAACTTGGGCGACAAGCGTGCAGATCTTGCAGAGTTCCGTGCGTTCTACGTCGACGGTACAAGCGACAGGCGGCCGTCGTGCGCCTACATCGAGTCCGTTTTGAACATGGTTGATGCTCACATCGAAGACATCGAATCTGGGCTAACCGAAGGCCTCTACGAGGCTGCCGACAATACGGACCTGCCGGCCAAGCGTGAGGCGCGCGATTTGGCGCGCGAACTCTTTGCGCCAGTGCTGCGCACCTTGGACGCTAGCCTGAAGAAATTCCCGGCGGATGTCGCTGCTGCGCTTTTCGTGGAGATGACGGACATGCGGCCCGGCAAGGACATTGTCGACCCCAAGCACGATACCTCGCTGTATCACGTCAGCGATGCCTCGTCGGGCTGGTACCGCCTGACAGGCAAGGGGTACCAATTGCTCCTGGAGCATGTTCGCCAAGACCCTGGATCCGTGTACGAGGTCTACCGCACGACAGAGCGTCGCCGTGACAGCGTGCATATGCGCGCCAGCGCGATGTATGGATGGAAGCTTTTGGCCCAGGATGCCGGCGTCGACTATGCGCCGGGTGTGTCAAAGGCCGCGCCGAATCACTTTGGCTTCCTCTGGCAGCACGGTGACGAGGTGAGCAAAGAGATGCTGGCGTGGCAACCGGACGCTGTCGGCAACGTGCCGCCCAGCTTCGAGCAGCAAGTCGCAGACCTGCGCGAACACATTGACGCGGCGAGCGAGAGCTATGCCGACATGCTCACGCAGTACAAGTCGGAAACGGCGTTGTACGGGGATGCCGGCCCTGGTCAGGGGGTGGATCTTCAAGACGCTGGAATGCGTCTTTCGAAATTGGAGGCGGAGTTGGCCGCGCTGCTCAATACGCCGGCAGGGAAGGCGTTGGTTGCGCGCGAGGAAGAAGCCTATCGCGTAGAGATGCAGAGTATGGCTACGCCATTCTGAAACAAGAAATCAAAGCGAAACAATTGTGAATCAATCGAAAATGCGATTTAAAGTGACCAAAGGCGAGATCCTGCAAACCTTGGCGGAACTCGGGGAAGATCCGAACAGCAGCAGAGTCGATGCAATCCACCTGCGTGTGCTCGCGCAGCCACTACCTTCTGGCGACCACGAAACAGCAATTCGCCAAGCTGTGGAGGAGGCGCAAAAGCGCGAGCGACTCCAAGAGCAGTTCACATGGACTGATTGGTTCGACAATCCCTTCCACGCGATCAAGGCTGCAGCGGAAGCGGGTGGGCAACCTGCTCATTTCGGGGCGGCCTTGAGAGTGCTTTTGGATACCGCAAGTTCATGGGAACTGTTTGATAGCACCAGTCTTCTTGACGACATTCTGCAAGAGATTGCTGAAGAAACGAATATTGTCTGCCAGTACCGAGAGGTGATGGGCGGTAAGCACGAGTTTCGAGCGATCTACGATGGCTACGTGCCGGAGATCGGAAGAAACAAGGGAGCGCAAGTCATTGCGCAGGTCGACGCATTGTTGCAGGGTGAAGGGCTGGAGAGGTACTCCGCACGCCAGCCTGCAATGCAGCGGAAATGCGATTTAAGCGAGCTTGATTTTCAGGCAGCGACGCTGCACGTCGAAGCTTTCACGTCGCACGAATTTCCCGATGCGGAGTTTGCGACTGTCAAACTGACGCCAGAATTCGTTTCGCGCATTCTGCGACTTCGCACCCTTTGTGAGGAAGAAGATGTTGAGGACGTCCGCGTGTATGCATTCCCCGACTCATGGAGTGGTGCAAGTCAGTGGAAGCCTGGCATGTCGCATCTTCACGTCGGAAGGCACGACTTTTGGTATGTGGCCGTTCCGAAGAACGTCGATGCGGAAGTCCGCACCCAAGCGGTACCGATTGATGAGATGGTGAAGTTGTTGAAACAGCAAATGAACGAGCAGCACGACTCTAAGTGTTTCGCGTGGTTCAACGGTGCCTTGTATTGCGACGGATGCAATGCGGAACTTCTGGCCGATGTTGTGGCAGAGGCGGCGGATTTCGAGAACGCTGCCAGCCCTGAGATGTGACCAGTCAGAGCATCTGGAGAACGTTATGACTCAACCGATATCAAATAGTGGGATCACGAAGGACGAGGTATTGGCGATTCTGGTTTCCATCGGCGAAGACCCGAATGGGAGTCGCGTTGAAGCTGTGCACGCGGAGCTCGCCAATGGAACATCGCGTGAAGGCGTTCGGTCCATCGCGACTCGCGAGGCAGTGTACGAAGCGTGTTCGCGGATCGCAGCTAAGAGCATGGTCGAGCAGCTATCGGGCGGCGATCTCCGCGACAAGATCGATGCTCACGAGCGCGCAAAGGAGGTGCTGTCTGAATACGCACCGAAGGACAGGGTCGCCGATCTCTACGACGTTGATGCGGAGTTCTCGACTGCTCTTCGCGACCTAGCTGGACCGGGGTTCGAATACCCGGACTTCTCATGGCTGACGGTGGAGAAGGCTGTCAAGAAAGCGGCGGAAATGTCGTTCCGTGGGCTCAATGTCTTTCGGGATCCTCGCATTCAGGTTGCGTTCGACGACGCGACCGAAAAGCTTCGATTGGCCAATGAGCGCCATACGGGAAGTTACGGCAATGCGGCAATTCTCCGCATGCGACACAGGGTCATCGAAATGCTTCGTGACGCTGCGGCAGGTGGTCAATGGCGGGTTGCTCTTTCCGATCTCCTGGAAGAGCGAGAAACGGCAGAGGAAGACGAATCCGATCAAAAAGATCTCGAATTGGCAATCAGTTCAACGCTGCCACTGGTCCAAGCGCTATCGGACGCTGGCATGCGCATCCACGGGCAACACAGCGCTGATCCCGTGGATGCGATCGAAAGCGTTTTGGCCCGCCATCCGGCGGGGATCGGACACATCGCCGACGAGCTTCTCGAACTGATCGACCGCGATCGGTTCGACGATGTCACTGGTTCAGCCCTGGTGGGCGCTGAGGAGCGACGGTCTGTAGCCGTGCTCGAAATCGAACGGCAGCTCGTCGCGGCAGGCATCCTCGCAGCTGCTTCCAAGGAGCAGAGGGCAGGGCACGACTTCGTCATCTTGATTTACCCCGATGAGCCGCGGGGATATCTCACGCTTGAGAGCGATGAGGACGACGGGGAGGTCAGCGTCTACCCGCCGCGTACCAGAGATCTTGACATGGCATTGCGGTACGGCAACGAAGGGGAGGCTCAGTCTGCGCTCGATGAGGCTGTCAAACGCTACCCGAGCAATTCGTTCCGTATCGACATGGTTCCGTCGCTCGGAAGAGACCAGCGTGCCGCACCGTCGGTGGAAACGACGTCGCTGGATCTGTGAAGTCCGGAAGAGAGGATCAAGACGTGACTGAGAACAAGCAGCTTGCAAAGGCGACTCGGGAAGAGGTTTTGAGCGCCTTGTCCGCGATCGGCGAGGACCCTGATGGCAGCCGCGTGGAGCGGGTGTGGGCCCAGCTGGCGAAAGTCGACTTGCCACCTGGTGAGCGTGAAAAGGAGATCCGGCTCGCCGTCGAAGATGCACGACGGGTACTGGATGCAGCGCCGGAGAGGTCGCGAACACCGTTGCTGCTTGGGGCGCACGACGACACGTGGAAGCTCGGCGACACGGTTGATTTCGGTAGGGACAGCGAGTTGCGTGCTGTAGTGCTTCCTGGGTTGTACCGATACAGTGGCCTCGGGATGGGCTGCTACTTCAGTCTCTCAGGCCGCATTGATTGGCTGGATCAATCCGAGGCGCATTCCCAGGCGCAGCGAGAAGGTGTGCGGTTCGTGTATTGGGACGCTGATAGCACTCTGGTCCCGTTGGCCTATTCTACGGCTGGGCTCTGGGACGTGTCGAAGGGCGAGCAGGGTAGGCCGAACAACCCGGAGGTAGCGGTCACTGATGTTCACAAGACGGTGATCCAATACACCGTTCTTCACGATTTCGAAGTCGATTTCGCCTCGATGTCATTGAGGGAGATCGCACAGGAGTGTGATGACGGACAGTATCTCGGCGGTGGATTGACGATCGTTTCGAGTGCTCCACTTGCGCGCGAACAAGTTGAACAGGAAGCAGCAATGATTGGCTCCGAGGCGGCTTTCTTCGATCTTGATGGAAACGAGGAGGCTAGCTGCTCGTCCATGGAACCTTAGATGCACGATTGGACAAAGGCGCAGTTTTCCGTCGATTCATTGTTTGAAGTGCAAAGACGGATACAAAAAAATAATTGTTTATGGATCTTTTTCGTAAAGTTGTGTATGATCTAGCCGTCGGTCGCAGATTTGGTGTGCTTTCCCTCCCTGACGCACCCCATGGCTTTTCTGGGCCGATACTCCCCCCTTCTCAGCCGCCCCTCACCCTCGGGCGGCGTTTTTTTTTTACGGTTTGGGCTGTGCACCGTCGTCACTGACGCTCTTCGGTTAGGGCGCAGTTATAAACACTGGCCTGTGGACAAGTTTCACAAAACCCTTGTGCTGGCTGGCTTCTTTCGCCCGTGTCAAAAAATAGGCAAGGGGCGCTTGTGCGCCCCTTGCGGTCTTCAAAGTGATGGCTCTTCGGTAGCTTCCGGCGCCACCACGGTTGCGCTGGCGAGCTGAGTCTGAGTGACGGTGGCGCGAGAGCGCGCCAACTCCTGATGAAGGTCTGCCAGGCGGTCGGGATCAGTGCATGTGGCCGCCTCGTATCGGAGATGAGCTGTGTAGGCGAGGAGCTTCTTCTCGTTGTCCGCGGAGCGTTCCATTGTCGGTACGCCGCCGTCGAACGCATGCAGCGTGAATGCGTACTTGAACGCACTGAGGTATTGGATGACGTCGACAGCCTTGTGCGTTTCCACCTTGACCGGGAAGCCTCGAAGACTGCTGTCGTAGGCGGCCGGCAAGATGTTGAGTGATGCGAGGAAGTTACGTTCTTCAGACCCCGCCTCGATCGTGCCGTAGTACGCGGATACATGCTCCCTGGTGCTGCGCGCAACTTCGGGTGCGCGATCGACAGTGAGGTGCTGGATCGCTAGATCCCAGGCCTCCTGTTCCGTGGCGGCGAGAGGGATTTTGGTACCGGTCGCTGCCAGAGGAGAGTCCATCAGCGTCGAGACAAACCACTTCTCTCGATCCTCGTCCGGGATCGGTTTGCCTTCGGCGTCGGTTTCGAACACATTGCCGACCTGATAGACGGCAACACCATCTTCACAAAGTGCTTCGATCTTGGCGTCTCGCGAAGTCTCCTGTGCCGCTGCGACTTGCTCTGTCACAGTCGCTCGAAGAGCTTCGGCCCGCGGGCCGAAGATGGATTCCAGTTCCTGCATTGTGCGTTCAAGGGACCGGACCTGAGCGTGCCGCTCGAAGATCGCGCGGGCGGTTTCACCCTCGGCATTCTGAAGATCAAAGTTGGCGCCGACCTTGTAAAGGAGATAAGCGACTTCGGGCTCGCGCGTGGCGGCGTAGTGCGTGGCTGCGAACCCGGATGCATCGTAGCGGTCCAGGTCCGGGCGGCAAGACAGAAGGGCACCCACGGCTTCGGTGCGGCCGCGTTTAACGGCTTCGATCAGCGGTGTCGTGCCGCTGTCCTTCGAAGCGTGGTTGATGTCGGCTCCTGCGGCGATCAACAGCGCTACAGCGTTGCGTCTGGAAGCGAAGTGCAAAGCCGTTCGTCCAGACGCGTCGACAGCATTGACGTCCGCGCCGTGCGCGATCAGTGCCTTTGCGAGTTCGAGACGGTCGGTTGCGATTGCGTGCGTGAGTGCCGGTGCCGCTGGTATCTCGACGAGGAACTCATCGACTGCGCCTGGCACGCTGTTCGACTCGGCAATGAAGCCCGCGAGCCGCAGGTGGTCGAGGAGCGGGGGAATGTTGCTTGGTTGTCGATCATCCCCCTCCAAGCCAACAGTACACCGGCCATCGCGATCGCAGCGCACGCTGGTGCTGAGACCCAGATGTTTCAGTTGATCTTGGAGGTCAGTTGTCAAATTTCGCGTGGCCATGGTGGCCCTCCTGGTTGTGAATGGGGTCAAAGGGGTTCAGATTCGTTTGATTCCGCGGTTCGAGACGCGCGGGCATTGGCGAAGGCGTTCTTTTGCGCGGCTTTGTCGAGGATCTCTTGCACTCGGGCCTGGATCTCTTTGGCTTCGCGCAGCTGAGCAGGGCTGCCCGTTTGTTCGATCCATTCGCACCACTTGAGCTCATTGCGAAGCTCATCGTTGGTCATCTCGTCGTGAGGCTTGAATGCGCGCTGATGCAGCTCGCTGACGAAGTCGCGGGAGAATTCCTCCAGCCGTTGCTTAGCTTCCCAGCTGGCTTCTGCTGGGAAACGCCCGTTCTTGCTGTCATAGGGCCCAAGAGAGAGACCGAACGATACGAGCATGCTTCGCTCGGACGCGGGCGCCTGGATCGTGCCGTAGTAGCGCCCGGCAAACTCGTTGTTCATCTTCTCCTCGGACGGTTGCTTCATGGCAGCACCGTCCGGCATGCGGACGTTGTGAAACGTCAACGGAAACCGGAGGAAGCGCTTCCCGCGCGAACTGCGAGAGAGCACCACAGAGTTCTGGGCGTCGCATCGTGCGCCGTCGTCGAAGGTCAGCCGCAGAGTGCCTCGGAGCCCTTCCAGTGAGATGTGATACCCCACGCGTTCTACGGATGCAAGGTTGCGCTTCGCATCAACGATTGAAGCGAGCTTCGCCAGGTTCTTGTTGACAAATGAGTTTTGGATTTTCCTCGCGAACCTTTCCGCTTGATCACGGATCAGCGCATCGAAGTTTGGCACAAGCTCGTATCGTGCGCTTAGCGTGGGCCCTTTCTGCTTGGTGCATTTGGAACAGATGTCGTACCCGGCAGAATCCAGGTTGTCGCGGTGCATGTAGAACTCGAATGGGCTCAGGCGCTCCTTCGAGGCGGCCTGAGCCGTCATATATCGGTTCAATAGTCTGGTGAGCTCATGGACATGAGCTTCGCGTAGCGCTTCATAGGCATCGTGAGTGATCGCCTCAAGTGCCGAGCGCACCAGTTGCAGGGAGGCCGAGGATGCCTGTTTGGGGACGAAACGCTCCTCCTGTTCTTCGACGGGCTTGACGACACGTTTGACGACCTTGTCTTTCAGAGAGACAGCCGCTTCACCGAGTGGTCTCGCTTCGTCCAAGAAGGCTCGAATGGCAT
Organism: Ralstonia sp. ASV6; assembly: GCF_016429285.1. GTDB lineage: Bacteria > Pseudomonadota > Gammaproteobacteria > Burkholderiales > Burkholderiaceae > Ralstonia > Ralstonia flaminis. Next base: position 3,179 of record NZ_JAELUI010000127.1, on the reverse strand, counting down.
GAGCTGCTGGATGATCAAGCGTGAACTTGGCCATGCGCTTGTCCCACGCCGAGAGGTTGTGCAACTGCGGGCCGCTCGCAAAGCACAGATCGAGGATCTCCTCTGGCAATTCACCATGGCGCGAATAGAAGTGTGGGTTGCGCACCAGGACTTCGAATGCTTCTTCCAGCGCGCGATTGAGGCTCTCTTTGACCTCATTCCAACGTGCGTTCGGGATCTGCCCCACTTCCAGAGCAGTCTGGACATCGATCACTGAACGTTTGAAGACCTCGCCATAGTGATGCCTGCTCTGCAGGCTAGCCAAAAGCTTGGGGAAATCGTCCGGAGTCATCGCTGCGTCCACCCTTTGAATGTTGAGGCGGCCGAACGTTGGCGGCCACTTGGGAAGTATAAGTAACGCCAAAATAGAAGGCAAAAAAGCCGATATGGTATGATTCCAGCATCAAATGGATACAAAAAAATATATAAAACAAGATCGCAACGGGCGTGCGGCAGGCTCCCCGTGGCTGTGAATTGAATTGCTATGTCGAAGATTGGTGCCGTTCCGACCATGTGCCGCGCATCAGATGCGCTCGACGGGTTGAAGTGCGAGCTGCTCGGGCCTGACTGGCTGCGGGTGGAGTGTGATGGGCAATATGACCAGTCCGGTCAGCGCGAGCGTTGCTATCGATGCGGCGCGCACCGGCTCCGGCTGGATCCAGAGTGAGGTCTCGTTGCGATGACAGGAATCGATGAGATACCGCCGATCGGTGGCGAGCTGGCGCACGTGGGGCGTCGCACACGCATTGATTCTTTGATCGTCGGAAAGGCGGGTGAACTGCCAATTTCCGCTCGTGCACCCTTGTTCTTGCGTAGCCTCGGTGCTACTGGCTCTGGCCGTTCGTTTGCGCTCTTGGCGCTTGTCGAGCAGGTGCTCCAGAAAGGTGGGGCAGTCCTGTGGGTCGACAGTCGATACCATGCGCGAGTCGTCACGGCGTTGAGAAGAATGGCTGCTCGCCAAAGAGTCCAGTACGCGAGAACGACGGACTTTCTTCGCGGGGATGAGGCGGTTGTCGAGACAATCACCACCCGCGGCGGAATTGGCCACTGTGTGCCCGAGCGCGATGCGGCCGAGAGCGGCCATCTCCAGCAGCTGACACGTTTGCGCATGGCTGGCGTGCTACACGCATTGACAGAGCGCGCCAGCGCGAGCGCGCACAGTCTTCTGATCATTTTCAACCAGACCGTCGCTGCCTACGAGGGACGGGCCATCGGGCTTGGCGGCTTGCCGGCACGCCTTCGATCTGTCGGGCACAGCGTCATCTTCAGCGACACGTCGATTGGAAATGATGCGCTTGATGTTGCTGCGCAAGCTCGGCAGTTCCTCTTTCATCGTTTGGAAGGTGAGCAGCCCACCCGCCTGGCGACTTCCATGGTGCCAGGTGTTGCTCCAGCTTTGCGCGCTGCCGCGGATTGGCGCGGGATCGACGGTGCGGAGGCCATGGCCAAACAGATCCCCCTACTGGTCGACGAGTACGGAGTGTTCTGTGCAGATGGGCACTGGACACTGATTAAGACCGCGACCCCGTCCCTGTACGGTACGCGCGCCGCAACCGCGACGCCGTCGACCGAACATCAATCCCTTAAGAGTGCTCAAGAATGCGTCGAATCTGCCTGATTACTTTGTTGTGTGGTGCCGTTTTCTCCGCAGGCGCGCTGGCGAAATCGCCATCCCTCCTGTCGGAGCTGGAAGGGCGTGTCGGCACTGCCATGCAGTCTCGAACGCCGCAGGTGCCACCCGCAGGGACGATCGAAGTGGCGTTTTCGCCTGACGAGGGTGCAGAGGCGTTGGTCGTTCGTGCCATTGATTCAGCGATCCGATCCGTGCGCATCCTTGCCTACAGCTTTACCAGCGCGCCAGTGACAGAGGCGCTCTTGCGCGCCCGCAAGCGGGGCGTCGACATTGCCGTCGTGGCGGATGCAAAAAACAACCTTTCTGAGGATAGATCTGGAAAAGCCCGTGCAGCGCTCGGCGCGCTTGTGACGGCGGGCATTCCTGTTCGGACCGTGAGCGTCTTTGCAATCCACCACGACAAGACGATCGTGGTGGACAGCCAAACAACTGAGACCGGTTCGTTCAATTTCAGCAGTGCGGCAGCGCATCGCAATAGTGAGAACGCGTTGGTGGTCTGGGGCAACCCTCAACTCGCAGCGATCTACCAGCGCCATTGGGAACGGAACTGGAGCCTGGGTGTGGATTACCGCCCGAGCTTCTGACCCTACAACGCTTGCACCCAACTTCAGGAGAGCCAGATGACGATTCAAGATTTGCCGATTTCCGGAGCTGCACCAGAACTGACGCACGACGCCGAGCAGACGACGCCTGCTGTCTGGACCGAAGGTGAGGCCGAAATTTTGAAGCAACGCGTATTGAGCATGTTCACTGGTCGGTACTTTGATATTGGGCCCCTCGATCGAATCGCAGATGCGGTGAATGATGCCGTCGACGGGCTGTGGGCTGAGCGAAAAGTGGACCGGCAAATTGCCAAGGCTTCGCGGTCGGTCATCAGCACCCTTCACTGCGTGCACTTTGTGAACATGAACCAGGTCACCAGGGCAGCGCTGATCGACGGCGTCAAGAAGTGTCTGTCCATCGACGGGGAATCAGGGCGAATCTTGTTCGGATCCGGTCGGTGGGGTGAGATCGAAAAGGGCTTTGCGGATGTCTTGGCTCTTGAGCCTGCTGACAGCGAAATGAAGAGCCGTGGCGCGAAGCAACAACCGGATTGGGTGTTGTTGCTTGTCTCAATGGCCGTCGCTCTTGGGGTAGGCGTCATCGCCGGCTCACTGGCGGGATTTCCATTTCCAAAGAAGCCTGACCAGAGCACTCGTCCGTTGCCCACCGCGCTGCCATTGCTCCCTGAGCCACCAACGCGCGTAGGCACTGCGCTTCCGATTGCTTTGGACAACGTCGCTACGTGCCAAGGCACGGAAGACCTGTGCATCAACGCTCGTTCGACCAATCCAGCTGAGGTCCTGCGTAGCGTTGTCCCGGCCGTGCCAAAAGATGGTCGTACCTACACGATTCAGGTTTCGATCTCGTCACAGAACGAGGATCTTTCGCAGGAAGGCAAGCCGTTGAAGGCTGACTCAATGCGATAGCGCAGACGCTTGCCGCTGCACGAGAGGAGGCGCAATTG
>NZ_JAELUI010000126.1 GCF_016429285.1 Ralstonia sp. ASV6 | reverse complement strand
TTCGGCTCTGCCGATGAATTCTGGGAGATCGTGCTGCGCGAGATCCGCCACCGCGAGCAGCTTGCCCGCGTGCGCATTCAGAATGACGCCGACAACCCCGTGACCGCCATTGAAGCTGCATGGGACCGCTACGCATCGGACGCCTACCTGCCTATCATCCGGCTGCTGTTTGAGCTCTACGCACGCGCCATTCGCGAGCCCGAGCGCTTCCATGATTTTCTCGGCGACGTGGTGGACAGCTGGCTGGCCCCAGTTACCGCGCTGTTCGAAGCGCAGCTTGGCCTGCCACCGGCCGAAGCCCGCGCCCGTGCGCGCATTCAGGTGGCGACGATGCGCGGCCTGCTACTCGATCTTGTCACCACGGGCGACCGCAAAGGCACCACTGCCGCACTGAAGCGCTTTGCGCGGATGATTACCGCGCCCTAAGCACTCAGGCCGTCAGCGGAAAGTGGGCATCGAAGGTCGATGCCACATCCAACTTCTGCCGCAGCAGACCCGCCTTCAGATAGAAATCCGCCGTGCGTTGCTGCTCGGCAATGAGTGGTGCATCAATCGGGCGCCACACCGTCTGGCGCCGCGCGAACTGCAGCCGTGCCGCCTCCGGCGCAATGCCGATGATGCGTGCCAGCGTGGCAGAAAAGCTGTCGACATGCTGGTACGACCACACCTGGGCACGCACCGCGCGCTGCAGAAAATCCCGCAATGCCTCGCGCTTTGTGGCCAACGCGGCATTCGTGGCCGCCAGATAGCTCAGGCCTGACCACAGCCCGCGCCCGCTTACCAGCACGCGCGCGTGTCCTGCGGTTTCCGCCATCGCCGTATAGGGCTCCCAGGTAGACCACGCATCAATGGAACCGTTAACCAGGGCCAGCTTGGCATCGGCCGGTGGCAGAAAACGGAAGTTGGCATCCTGGGCCCCAAGCCCAGCAGATTCCAGCGCCTTGAGCGCCACCAGATGCCCGATCGAGCCCCGGTTGGTACCGATGGATTTGCCCTTGAGGTCTGCCGCCGCCTTCAGCGGTGAATCCGGACGTACCAGCACCGCCGTGCCATAGGGGTCGGATCGGTTGGCGCCAATCAGCTTGATGCGTGTGCCTGCTGCCAGCGCGAAGATGGCTGGCGCATCGCCAATCGGCCCCAGATCCACCGCGCCCGCGTTGAGCGCTTCGGCCAGTGGCGCCGCAGCGGGAAACTCCGTCCACTGAATGTCATAGGGAACGCCTTTGAGTGCGTCTGCCGCCTCCAGCAGTGCGCGCAGCCCGCCCTTCTGGTCGCCGGCCTTGAGTACGGGGCGTACCTGTGCAAGGGACAAGGCCGGCGCGGCAGCCAGCATCAGCGCAGATTGTGCAAAACGTCGTCGAGAGATCGGCATGTTAGTCAATGGATGAAGCCGCCCTTCACATAACGCACCGGCTCGGCGTCCATGCGGGCGATGAGTGTGTCGAGCCCCGCAGCGCGCGGCGGTTCAGCTGTGCGTGGGGCGGAGGTGCAAAGAAAATCGGCGTCGGACCAAGTGGTGCCCGGCTCGCCGCGCGCACGCAGCCAGCCATTGCGATCCGCCAGCAGTTGCGTGCCCGAGAAGGTTTGTGGCGTGGTGCCGGCAAGCGCAGCAAAGATGGGCCAGGCATCGCGGCCCGACACCACACAGCGCGCTCGCATGGGCAATGCAGGAGACGGCAGCGTGCCATCCGGCGTGATAAGCAAGGTCTGGAAGCGCGGGTCTTCAAACGGCACCTGGTTTGCCGATGCGGTATCGATGGCGACGACGCGCACGCGCTGCCTATCGCGCCAGGCATTCAGCGGCTCGGGGGCGGCATCGGCGCAACGTACGGACAAAGCGGGCAACGCCAGCGGCAACGGCCAACCGCCTGCGCGCACGCCACCGCTGGCGGCCAGCACTTTCATGTAATCAAGCACCGCCCAGATGTCGTTGTCGCTCAGCCGGTTGGCGAAGGCGGGCATGGTGGCCACGCCTTGCGCGTCCCGCATGCCGTGGGCGATGTGCCAGAACAGTTCGCCATCCGCATGGCGGCCAAGCAGTGGGCCGACAACGGTGGGCGGCCAGCGCGTGAGCGTGGCCGCCAGCGGGCCCTCGCCGCGGCCATCCGCGCCGTGGCAGCTTGCGCAGGCCGCGTTGTAGACACGGGCACCGTTGGCAATGGAGCCCAGGGAGAACGCAGTCGGGCTGGCATGAAAGCTGGTGGGCACGGCGGAGGACAGTACCACCGCCGACGGCCACGGCGCCACCACCAGAAAGCCCACCGCCACACCCAACGCTACTGCGCGCCAGCGACGCACCAGTATCGCCACAAGCACCGCCAGCACTGCCAACGCCACCGCGATGAGCGTGATGCCCAGTTGCCGTGCCTGCCCGAGATCGATCAGCAGCGTTTCACCGGCAATGCGTGTTCCCCAGGGCCACGCAGGTTGACCGTGCATCTCGCCTGTCAGCCCCAGTGTGTGCCAGAGCGTCAGCAAACTCTGCTGCGCCCATTGCAGGAAGCCGAGCAATGTATTGAGCCAGGCCGTCGGCGGGGGCCCGCTCATGACTGCACCTTCATCGTGGAATATCCTGCGCGCGCCCTACCAGGTCTGGCCCAGGCCAAGGTGGCCAAGCGCCTCGTGCCGCAGGGCGTTCAGGCGTGGATCACCGCGATGGCGTGGATAGGGCAAGTCGACCGTCAACTCCGCTGCAATGCGTGCCGGGCGCGGGCTGAAGATGATGACGCGCTGGGCCAGGAACAGCGCCTCTTCCACATCGTGCGTGACCAGCACCGTAGAGAAACGTGCACGCTGCCACAACGCCACCAGCTCGCTCTGCATGGCCAGCCGCGTGAGTGAATCAAGCTTGCCCAGCGGCTCATCCAGCACCAGCAACTGCGGATCGTTGACCAGTGCGCGCGCCAGTGCCACACGCTGGGCCATGCCGCCCGACAACTCATGCGGAAACGCGCGATGAAAGCCCCTGAGGCCGACACGTTCCAGCGCATCGTCCACGCGGTCGCGCTCCGTCTTGAGCACACCGCGCGCCTGTAAGCCGAGGGCGACGTTGTCCCACACACGGCGCCATGGATACAGCGTCGGGTCTTGAAACACCACCACGCGCGACGGATCAGGCTCGGTGATGGGTGCATCGTCCTGCAGGATGCGGCCGCGCGTGGGCGCTTCCAGCCCGGCAATCAGGCGCAGCAAGGTGGATTTACCGCAGCCGCTGGGGCCCAGCAGCGCGACGAACTCGCCGGGCTGCACGGTCAGGTCAACGCTATCGAGCACCTGCAGCGGATTGGCGCGGCTGCCAAACCAGTGGCTCACGCCCTGCACGTCAATGCGTGCGCCGGTGGCTGTGGGTGCTGCCACCGCAACGGATGCAGCCGCGTCGCGTTCAAGTACGGCTACCATTTCAGCGTCCCCTTCTGCCAGACCAGCGCGCGGTCGCGCACCTTGAACAGCAGCGTGATGATGCTGGAGAACAGCAGCGCCATCACGATCAGGGCTGCATACATGTTCACGTACGAAGCCCAACCCTGCGCCCAAGTCAGGTACCAGCCGAGGCCGGATTTCACGCCCATCATCTCGGCCGTCACCAGCACCGTAAACGACGCGCCCAGCCCCATGAACAGGCCGACGAATACCTGCGGCAATGCCGCCGGAATCGCCACGCGCAGCACCAGGAAGGCGTTGGAGGCACCCAGCGTGCGCGCCACGTCGTAGTAGCTCTTGTTCACGCCGGCCACACCGGACCACGTGAGCACCGCCACCGGAAAACCCGATGCCAGCGCAATCAGAAAGGCCGCCGCCGAATAACTCGACGGGAAGAAGTAGAACGTGATCGGCAGCAACGCCGTGGCCGGCAACGGCCCCAGAATACGCAGCACCGGATGCACCCAGTACCCCACGGCACGCGACCAGCCGATCGACACGCCCACCAGGAAGCCGGTCAGCGCGCCAAAGAAGTAGCCCAGCCCCAGCAGTTTGAGCGTGTTGACGACGCTGCCGCCCAGGCGGGCCCCGTCTTCGGTGTAGACCTCGATCAACGCCTGAGGCGGCGCAAAGAATGGTGTGGGCAGAAAGCCCGATTTGGCCGTCAGTGCTTCCCATGCGCCCAGCACGACCGGCACGGCGATCAGCCATGGGCCGAACGGCTGCAACGTCTCTTGCAGCCGGCGCAGCGGAGCAACGTATGCGCCAACCGACGCCAGCACGAACAGCACGACGCCTACCAGCAATGCGGTGATGCCCAATTCGGCCGTGAATGCCCAATCGCTGAAGCCAACCACATGGTTGGGCCAGCGCCAGGTAAGCAGGCCCAACGTGGCCCATGTGATGGCCGCCGCCAGGCCGGTTCGCCATACGCGAACGTTGGCCGCGGTATAGGCAAACGGGTTGGCCAGCGCGCCCGGCACGTCAAGTGTCTGCGGGATGGTGCTCATGTTGATGCTCTCCTCAAGTCGGGCCCGTCAGGCGAGCACGTTGACGTAGACATGCTGCGCCAGGCGCTGCGGGTCGGTGGTCTTCTTGATGACGCCGATGCGGCGGAAGTCTTCTGCGTAGAAGGCGATCTCGTCGCGCAGGTCAATGCCAGTCGGGTGATGCGTGTAGGTGAGCGTGGCGTAGAGCTTGCGCAGATCGTCCACTGCCACCTTGGGCGAGTACTTGGCAAACACCTTGGCGGCCTCGTTCGGGTTCTCGTTGACGAAGTCCGTCGCCTGCACGATGGCGCGCGCCAGGCCGGAGGCCGTCTGGCGGTCATTGCGCACCAGCTCGCCCCGTGCGCCGATCACACAGCAGACCTTGCGTGCGTACTCGCCGGTGAGGTTGGTCGCCAGTTCCACATAGGCGCCGTTGGTGCGTTTCTCCAGCAGGTACAGGTTCGGATCGCCGTCGGCAATCGCCTGGATCTCGCCCTTGTCCACAGCCACGCCCAGCAGGTCAGCCGGGTACTGGCGCCAGGTGATATCGCGGTCCGGGTCGATGCCGTGCTTGGCCAGCAGGATGGTGAAGAAGTGCTTGCCCGGCGCGGCCAGATCACTCACGCCCACCGTCTTGCCCTTGAGCGCAGCCAGGTTGGTCACGCCCGCCGCCTTGGAGCCAACCAGCCGCACGCAGCCGCCGTGCGAGCTGCCGATGATCTTCACGTCAAAGCCGGCCTCCAGCGGCTTGAGCCAGCGGTGAATCATCCCCACCGCTGCGTCTGCCTTGCCGGTGGCAATGGATTCGAGCAGTTGGTCGGTCGATCCGCTGTAGTTGATCAGGTCGACCTGCAGACCGTTCTTCTCGAAAAAGCCGCGTTCCTGCGCCACGACGATGGGCGTCAGGCAGAACGAGTTCTGGTTCCACGCAAACGTCAGCTTGCGCTGCTGCGAATAGGCCTTGCGCCCAAGGATCAGGGCCGGTGCGGCCAGCGCTGTGGCGGCGGCCGCATGCAGTACCTTGCGGCGCGAGATCCCCGCATTGTCTTGGCTCATTGAATGCTCCCCGTATGGTGATGCGTTGGATGTGTTCTACGTTCTGCTCGGCTCAGTCCAGTACGTCCGGCTCAGCGGCTACGAGGCCCGCATAGAGGCTCTCGAACGCGTGTAACGAGCCTTCGGGGCCGCCGACCTGGCTGTGCGTGTACTGCGCGGTGGCCGCGTCAATCAGCTGCGGCGTGCCGGCGGCTTCGGCCAGCAGTTGCGTGTGCGCGGCGTTGTCCAGCGCGATGTACCACCACGCGGCGGCTTCCACGGTGGGACCGGCGGTGAGGATGCCGTGGTTCTTCAGGATCACGCCCTTGTGCGTACCGCCGCCCGGTTTGGTCAGTGCGCACGCAATGCGTTCGCCCTCGCTGGCGTCGATCACCATGCCGGTGAAGTCGTCAAACAGCGCATGGTCTTCGTAGAACGAGCAGGCATCCTGCGTGAGGGGATCGAGCGGCCGCCCCAATGTCGACCACGCCTTGCCATACGTCGAATGCGTATGTGCCGCTGCCACGATGTGCGGGTGTGCCTCGTGAATCGCCGCATGAATGGCGAACGCCGCCTTGTTGAGTGGCCGGTTGCCGATGACCGTCTCGCCATGCGCATTGACGAGCAGCAAGTCCGACACCTTGATGCGAGAGAAATGCACGCCCAGCGGGTTCACCCAGAAGTGGTCCGGCAGTTCCGGATCGCGTGCGGTGATATGCCCGGCCAGCCCCAGGTCGAACCCGTGCCGCGCAAAGATGCGAAAGGCGGCGGCCAGGCGCTCTTGCCGATGGCGCCGTTCTGCCTCAACGGACGTGCGCGCCGGTGGCGGATCGAACCAGAACTTCTGCTGCGGCTGCGGGTTGATCTGAAGCGAGGTGGACGCCGGGCGCTCAAAGGAAAGGACTGCGCTCATGCCCGCCCCTTCACGCTGCCTTGCGCTGCGCGTCGCGCTGGGCAACCAGCTCGCGCACACGCGGGATCAGTGTGCGGCCGTAGTCGACCACATCTTCCAGTGGGTCGAAGCCGCGGATCAGGAAGGTCGTGACGCCCAGGTCGTAGTAGTCGAGCAGTGCATCGGCCACCTGCTCCGGCGTGCCGACCAGCGCGGTGGAGTTGGAGCGCGCGCCGGTTTCCTTGGCGATGGCCGTCCACAAACGTTTGTCCACGCGCTCGCCCTGCTCGGCCGCAGCCAGCAGGCGGCGCGCGCCTTCGCTCTGTTGCGGGCCGCCACGGCTGTAGCCCTGCTGCAGGCGCAACGCGCGGGTGCGTTCGAGAATGCGCTCGGCGCGGGCCCAGGCGGCCTCTTCTGTGTCCGCCAGAATCGGCCGGAACGATACCGAGAAGCGGATGCTGCGGCCGTGCTTGGCGGCCTCCGCACGCACACGCGTGGTCAGTTCACGCACCTGGTCGAGCGATTCGCCCCACAGCGCGTACACATCGGCGTGCTTGCCTGCCACCTCCACCGCCACGTCCGACGCGCCACCAAAGTAGATCGGCACATGCGGCTTCTGCGCGGGCTTCACCTCCGAGAAACCCTGCTCAAAGCGGTAGAACGCGCCCTCGTGGTCGAACGGTTTGGCCTCGGTCCAGATGCGGCGCAGGATGCCGAGGTATTCGTCGGTGCGGGCGTAGCGTTGGTCGTGATCGAGATAGTCGCCATCGCGGCGCTGCTCGCTGTCGGAGCCACCCGAGATGAAGTGCACCCCCAGGCGTCCGCCGGTGAACTGGTCCAGCGTGGCAATCTGGCGTGCGGCCAGCGTCGGGTTGGTGAAGCCCGGCCGATGTGCCAGCATGAAGTGGATGCGCTCGGTCAGCGCGGCTGCGTACGAGATCGTCAACGTTGCCGATGGGCCGGTCGAGTGATGTGGCACCAGAATGCGATCGAACCCGGCCTGCTCGTGCGCCTGCGCAAACGCACGTACGTAGTCGCGGTCGATCACCGGCCCATTGGGGTCAGGCGGATGGATTTCCGACTGCTTCTGGCTCTGGATCATGCCGATGAAATCGACGCTCATGGTGGCTCGCTCCGCATATCGTTAGAAGACTGGCGAGGCTGCGCTTGTTGCATTTTTTGCGCTGCGGCTCGCCACGAATGCGAATGAAGTTACGTCACCACCAGCGTTGCACTAACGAATAAATTCAACGCTGCATATTCGGCATGGATCGTTCGCCGCGCGCAGCAACGCGGCTACGCTGTGCGGCAACATCACTTGCTCCGTGCGCCGATTCGCCATGTCGTCCATCCCACTGCATCGCCTGCCCACGGCCCCCGAACGGCTTGCCGAGGTGCTGGCCGCCATCACGCCCCAGTTGGCCGCCACGGCTGCGGAGCACGATGCGCACGGCACGTTCGCGCACGACAACTTTGCCCTGCTGCATGCCTCCGGGTTGATCGCGCAAGTCATTCCGCAAGCACACGGCGGCGGTGGCGCAGACCTGGCCACGGCACGCCGCATCATCGCGGCGGTTGCGTATGGCGATGCAGCGACCGCGCTGGTGCTGACGATGACGTATCTGCAACATCGTGCGCTGGGCCGCGCCGATACACGTTGGCCTGCGCATCTCCGCCAGCAGGTGTTCTCCACTGCGCTGAATGAAGGCGCCCTCATCAATGCATTGCGTGTGGAGCCGGACCTGGGCACACCCGCACGTGGCGGCCTGCCCGGCACCGTCGCCACGCGCGTTGGCGACCACTGGCGCATCCACGGCCGCAAGCTCTACAGCACCGGCAGTCCGGCGCTGCGCTGGCTGGCGGTCTGGGCGCGTACCGATGAAGCGCAGCCGCGTGTCGGCGTCTTCCTCGTCCCGCGCCCGCTGCCAGACACACCCGGCATCCGTATCGAACACACCTGGAACCATCTCGGGCTGCGCGCCTCGGGCAGCCACGATGTCGTACTGGAAGACGTGGCCATTCCACTCGACCACGCCGTCGACATCCGCCCCGCTGACGAGTGGGCAGACAACGGCGCGCATGTCGACCAGCAGGCCTGGATGGCCGTCCTGCTCGGCAGCCTGTACGACGCCGTGGCGCAGGCCGCACGCGACTGGCTCGTGCAGTTCCTGAATGCACGTGCGCCCGCCAACCTCGGTGCACCGCTGGCAACGCTGCCGCGCATGCAGGAAGCCGCAGGCGAGATTGCTGGCGCGCTGCGGACCAACCACGTGCTGCTCGACCACGCTGCCGAGGCAGCCGATGCCGGCGCGCCGCTCTCTACGACCGATAGCGGGTTGCTCAAATACACCGTCACCAGCAATGCCATCCGCGCGGTGGAACTGGCGTTGCAGGTCTCTGGCAACCACGGCCTGTCGCGCCACAACCCGCTTGAGCGCCACTACCGCGACGTGCTCTGCAGCCGCATCCACACCCCGCAGAACGATTCGATCCTGCTGGCCGCCGGCCGCACTGCGCTTGGGGTTTAACTAGACGCCAGAACCCGAGTCCAGCAAGATGACCCCACACCCCACCTCAGGACCCTGCCGATGAGCACGCCGGCCCTTGCCCCCGCGCAAGCGCAATCCCCGCAATCCATCTTGCCGCTGCGTGATTTCGTGATCGCGCTGTCGCGCCTGCTCGATCAGCAGCCGACGGAAGCTGAAATCCTCTCGCGTGCCGGTGCTCTGCTGGGCGCGCTCGTCGCGCACGACGACTGGCTGCCCGCCGAGTACGCCCAGCCGCACCCCGAGCACTTCCAGCAGTACCTGCTGCATGTCGATTCCGGCGAGCGCTTCTCCATCGTCAGCTTCGTCTGGGGCCCGGGCCAGCGCACGCCCATCCACGATCACACCACGTGGGGCCTGATCGGCATGCTGCGCGGCGCCGAGTACTCGCAGCCGTTCAAGCTCGAAGCCGATGGGCGCCCGCTGCCCGATGGTCCCGCCATCCGCCTGGAGCCCGGCCAGGTCGAGCGCGTCTCACCGCGCGTGGGCGATATCCATCGTGTACACAACGCGTTTGACGATCGCACTTCGATCAGCATCCACGTGTACGGCGGCAACATCGGCGGCATCCACCGCGCCGTCTTTACGGAAGACGGCGCGCGCAAGCCGTTCATCTCCGGTTATTCGAATACCCACCTGCCCAATCTCTGGGACCGTTCCAAGGACACGTCTGCCTCATGAGTACCGCCATCGACTCCCTCGAAGCCACCGACTCGCCGGTAGCCGCACCGCTGGCCGAGACCCACGTCCCCACGCTCACCTACGCAGACGTGCGCGCTGCCTTGCTGGCCCGCAAGGAAATCGCCCTGGTAGACGTGCGCGAAGAAGACCCGTATGCGCAGGCGCACCCGCTGTGGGCAGCCAACCTGCCGCTGTCTCGACTGGAGCTGGAGGCGTGGTCGCGCATCCCACGGCGGGATACGTTAATCGTGCTGTATGGCGTACACGACGGTATCGACCTCGCCCCGCGCGCTGCCGCCAGACTGACTGAACTCGGCTACACGCGTGTCTATCTGCTCGAAGGCGGTCTGGATGGCTGGCGCGCGGCAGGCGGCGAGGTCTTCCAGGACGTGAACGTACCCAGCAAATCCTTTGGTGAATACGTGGAGGCACAGCGCCATACGCCCTCATTCAGCGCACAGGAAGTCAAGGCACTGCTCGATGCCAAGCAGGATGTGGTGATCGTCGATGCGCGCCGCTATGACGAATTCCGGACCATGAGCATCCCCACTGCGACCAGCGTACCGGGCGCCGAGCTTGTGCTGCGCATCCGCGAGCTGGCACCTGACCCGGCCACCCAGGTCATCGTCAATTGCGCGGGGCGCACGCGCAGCATCATCGGCACGCAATCGCTCGTGAACGCCGGCATTCCCAACCCGGTGGCGGCGCTGCGTAACGGCACCATCGGTTGGCTGTTGGCCGATCAGGTGCTGGACCACGGTATCAACCGCCGGCACCCGGAAACCGTATCCGCACAGACCCGCGCCCAGGCCCAAGCCGATGCGCGCGCTGTGGCCGAACGCGCCAACGTGCAGCGCATTGCCCTGGCCGACGTTGCCACGCTGGAAACCCCCGACCGCACGCTCTACAAGCTGGACGTGCGCACACCCGAGGAATATGCCGCCGGCCACCTGCCCGGCTTTGCCAGCGCACCCGGCGGACAACTCGTGCAGGAGACCGACCACACTGCCGCCGTACGCGGTGCCCGACTTGTCCTGACCGACGACGACGGCGTACGTGCGGATATGACCGCCTCATGGCTCGCGCAGATGGGCTGGGAGGTGTACGTGACCGACCCGGTTGACGCCAGCGAGCGCAGCGCGACCGGCCCGTGGCACGCCCCCACCCCCGACACGCCAGCCGTGCGCACGGTGGATGCGCGCGCCCTGGCCGGTTGGCTGCAAACAGGCTACACCGCCGTCATCGACGTCACCCGCAGCGCCAACTATGTGGCGCGGCATATTCCGGGCGCCTGGTTTGCCGTGCGTTCCGACCTGGCCGGTGCGCTCAAGCGCATCCCGCCTGCCCGCCGCTACGTGCTGACCTGCGGCTCCAGTCTGCTCGCCCGCTTTGCCGCCGTGGATCTGGCCAAGCTTACGCAAGCCGAGGTCTGGGTACTCGATGGCGGTACGGCAGCCTGGGTGGCAGCCGGCCTGCCGGTTGAATCGGGCGAAACCCATCTGGCTTCCGAGCGAATCGACCGCTATCGCCGCCCCTACGAAGGCACCAACGCGCCGCGCGCGGCCATGCAGGGCTATCTGGACTGGGAGTTTGGCCTGGTGGAACAGCTCGGCCGGGACGGCACGCACGGCTTCCGGGTCATCTGATCGACCAACTGAGGTTCTGATCTCCACCCTTGAGGTTCTGAACGCTGCAGTTGACGTTCCGAACCTCATGGCTCCGGGTTCGGAACCCGACCATCCAGGTTCTGCACACCGTTGTTGAAGTTCTGAACGCCAACGATGCGCTTCGGAACGCGGAAGGCGGCGTTCCGCACGCGTCACCCCCTCCAACTCACTTGCTTGCTAACGCCGCTAACAACGAGCGATAACAAAACTCGTTTTGCGCATAAGCCCGCCTTGAGTAGCATCGGGACTTCCTCGCCGAGGTCTCGACATGTCCCCGTTTATCGCACTCTGCCTGCTCATCACCTACGTGGTGTGGGGCACGACCTATCTCGCCATCCGCTTTGCGCTGACCGATCTGCCGCCCTTCCTGATGATGGGCTCGCGGTTTCTGGTGGCGGCGTTGCTGCTCGCCCCGCTGGTCATCCTGCGCCAGCGCAAGCGGCCAGAAGATCGTCCAAGCGGGCGCCAGGTGCGCAACTGCGCGCTGATCGGCGCCTTCATGCTGGTGGGCGGCATGGGCATGACGGCGGTGGCCGAGCAGACCATCTCGTCGGGGGCCACCACGGTGATGATCGCGTCGATGCCGCTGTTCTCCACGTTGTGGACGCTGCTGGCGGGCGGCCGTCTGCGGGCGTATGAGATTGGCGCGATTGCGCTGGGCAGTATCGGCATTGCCGTGCTGTTTCGCGGTGCGGAGTTCCAGGCCAGCACCGCCGGCGTGCTGGCGCTGACCACGGCCATTGCTTCGTGGTCGTTCGGCTCGCAACTCTCCAAGCGCATCGACATGCCCAAGGGCACGACAGCCTTTGTGCTGGAGATGGCCTTTGGCGGCGTGGCGCTCGTGCTGCTCAGCCTGATCGTGGGTGAAAAGTGGCCGCACAGCATCGGGCTGCATTCCGCGCTGGCGTGGGGCTATCTGGTGGTGTTCGGTTCCGCCATTGCGTTCACGGCTTACATGGCACTGGTGGAGCGCGTGTCCACCGTCATGGCGACAAGCTATGTCTACGTCAACCCGCCCATCGCCCTGCTCATGGGCGCATGGCTGGCCGATGAGCAGGTCGCACCGCAAACGCTGGGGGCCACGGGCATCATCCTGGCGGCCGTGGTGGTGCTCACAGCCGGCGCCACGCGTGCCGCGCGGCGCGCCGCCGCTTGAGCCCTATCCTACGAACGATGTGGGCAGCGCGGCGGTGGGCGCGGCCCCATCGTCCGATGCGGTGTTCGAGACAGCGTTTTCAACACCATCCTGGCGCTTGAGCCACGCCCTCAAGTTTTCGGCCTGGAGGGGGCGCGAGAACAGGTAGCCCTGCCCCAGGTCGCAACCCGCCTTGCGCAGCAGCGCGAGTTGTTCTGGGTCTTCCACCCCTTCTGCCACCACTTCCATCTTCAGGCTGTGCGCCATGGCGATGACCGCGCCGGCTATCGCCTCACCATCACCCGGCATGCGCTGCACAAAGCTGCGGTCGATCTTGAGCTTCTGGATCGGGAAGCGCTGCAGATACGCCAACGATGAATACCCCGTGCCGAAATCATCAATCGACAGGCTGATACCGGCCACGTGCAGCGCTTCGAGCAACGCGATGTTGGCCTCGATGTCTTCCATCAGCACGCTTTCGGTAATCTCCAGCTCCAGCATGTGCGGCGGCAGGCCCGTCTCTGCCAGCACGCTGAGTACGTTCTGCACGAGCGCCGGATCGCGCGCCTGCCGTGCAGACAGGTTGACCGACACGCGCAGCGTGACACCGTCTTCACGCATCCAGCGCGCGGCCTGCTGACACGCGGTGCGCAGCACCCATTGGCCCAGCGGCACGATCAGGCCGGTTTCTTCCGCCACGGCGATGAACTCGCCAGGGCCGATCACACCAATCTCCGGGTGGCGCCAGCGCACCAGGGCCTCCACGCCGTGCACGTGCGCGGTGGGTAGCGTTGCGCTGTCCGTGTCGAGGCCCTGTAGGCGAACCTGTGGCTGATACGCCAGCAGCAGTTCTTCACGGTCGAGTGCACGGCGCAGGTCGGCCTCCACGCGCAAGCGGCGGCGGGCCTGCTGGTCCATCTCGGAGGTAAAGCTGGCGGCGGCGTTCTTGCCGCGGTTCTTGGCGTAGTACATCGCCGTATCGGCATTGCGCGTGAGGGCCTGCACGTCGCGGGCGTCATGCGGATACAGGCTCACCCCCACGCTGGCCGTTACGTAGATCTGGTGCAGGTCCAGCGCAAACGGTGCCGCCAGCGCCGCAAGAATGCGCTTGGCCAGGCCATCGGCAAGCTCGGCAGCGTCCGAAGGGGTAATCGATGCGCGCCCCGACAGTTCGGCAATGATGGCGAACTCGTCTCCCCCAATGCGGCACAGCACGGCGCGCAGGTTGGCTTGCTCAATCACCTCGTTCAGGCGGCGCGCCACCTGGCGCAGCAGGCGGTCGCCGTTGTTGTGGCCCAGCGTGTCGTTGACCACCTTGAAGTTGTCCAGATCCAGCAGCAACAGGCCAACGGCCCCCGCCTGCCCCGCGCGCTTGAGCGATACCTGCAGCCGCTCGTTGAAGGCGTGCCGGTTGGGCAGCTCCGTCACCGAGTCGATGTGGGCGAGGTAGTCCAGATGCGCCTCGGCCTGCAGCACCGCGCGGCGCATGCGCGCGCACACCAGATAGGCCACCCCCATGGCTCCAATGCCCACCGACACCGTCAGCACGGCATAGCCCAGCAATTGCATGTACAGATCGAACAGGCTGGAGCGGATCACCACATAGCCGATCACCCGGCGCTCGGACTCCACGGGTTCCACCACCTCCAGTGTGGTCAGCGTAGAGACATCTTCCTCGCGCAGCATTGCAGCATCGGGCGCCCGGACGGGGGCGGCCTCGCCATGCTGGTACAGCGCCAGCGGTTTGCGCAGCGCCGTAAAGACACCAGCCGCACGCAGCGGCGGGGATGCGCCCAGCGCGCCGAGCGTTTCTTCTGCAGCGTGGCGATCGTTGAACAGCAGCGCCGCCACACTGTTGGCGCCGATGATGCGCGCCTGCACGTGCACGTCTCGCACCAGCGCCGCATGCAAGGCAATGAACTGGAACACGATCAACAGAAAGCCGGCGATGGTCAGCGCTGCACCCGCGCCGACCATGTTTGCCCGCACCACGGTATGCCCCAGGCGGGGCCGTTGTGTCATCAGGGCCAGGTTCATTGCACGCTCCTTGCCAGACGCAGCAACTGCGAGCTGAGCTGCAGGCCGGCTTGCCGTGCCGCGCCCGCGTCGATGTCGAATACGACCCGGTTGTCCTGCAACGCCAGCACAATCATCGGCGCCAGCGCGCCCTTGCGGCCGTCGCTGATTGTCAGCACGGGGCTGGCCGGATCCACGCGGACCCCACCGGATGCACGCGCATCGAGCACCAGCACATGACAGCCGCCAACGGCACCATCGTTGATCTTTCGGATTTCCAGCCGGTGTCCGCGCACGGGTTTTCCTGTCAGTTTTTCCAAGGCCGCCTGCAGCGGATGCTCGGCGTCCACGCACAGCACCATGGGGGCGTCTGCCTGCATCGCGTCAGTCGGCCAGGTGGTGAACAGTGCAAAGTTGTAGATGAAGGCCGCCTTGATCTGGACTTCGCTGGCCTGCATCTGCGCATAGGTGGTCCGCATCCAAGCTGCCATTGCCAACACCACGGCCAACACCGTGCACAGCCGGCGCAGGCGCTGGCTTGTAGCACGACGGAGGTGGGCGCGCAGTGCGTTCATCGGAAGGTGTAGGTGAACTTCAGGCGAAACGTGCGGCCGTCCTGCGCGATGGCGGGCATCGCCACCTCAGGCCCGGCCGGGTCGGCATAGCGCCGGTCGAACAGGTTGTAGAGGCTGGCCGACATCTCCAGATTGGGCGCCAGCCGCGTCGCCAGCAAGGTCAGGTTGGCGATCCAGTAGCCGCCCACGCTGCCCGACGTCGTCAATCGGTTGCTGATGTACTGCGCCTCCAGCCCCGCCCGCCAGTCGCTGCGCCACAGCGGTGTGCTGGCGTTGAGCTTGAGCATGTGGCGCGGGGAATCGCTCAGCGTCTGGCCGGTGATGCCGTCTTCTGAATGTTGGAAGCTGTAGCTCGCACGCAGGCGGGTGCCGCCGGGCCAGTTTTGCTCGTAGCCGAGTTCTGCGCCGCGCGTGCGCACACGCGCCACGTTGCTGAAGACCAGCAGCCCCGTGTTGGGGTCTTCGCTCTGGCTGATCAGGTTGGAGACATTGTTCTGAAACACCGACAGCGTGGCCTTGCCACCAGCACTCACCCGCTGCTCCAGCACGGCTTCATACGTCCGGATGCGCTCGGCGACCAGGCCCGTGTTGACCTGCTGGCCACCCGGCGCGACGGTCTGGTAGTTCAACTCGTAGTCGTTGGGGGCGCGGTAGGCCATCCCGTAGATCGCCTTGACGGTCGTGGTGGGGGTGGCGTGCCAGATCAGGCCCATGCGCGGGCTGAAGATGCCCGGCGAAAAGGTGGTGTGGTCGTAACGCAGGCCGGTGTCGAGCACCCAGTTCTGGTTGATGGCGAACTGGTCTTGCACGTAGAGGCCCACGCGGGTG